>NZ_JBSKBR010000013.1:0-183604 GCF_053714315.1 Mesorhizobium sp. PL10
GCGCCAGGCAGGCAATCTTGACGACATCGGAACGGCGGATGAAGGTGTTGAGGATCAGGCCGACCTGCAGCACGTCCTCGAAATTGTAGATGTCTTCGAGCAATGGCGGGGCGAAGGGCCAGCCGTCATTGCCGCCGAGTATCTTCTTGTCCTGCTGCTTGGAATGGTACCAGACGTTCCATTCGTCGAACGAGATGTAGACCTGCCTGCTGGAACGCTTCTTGGCCTTGATATAGTCGATGACGCCGGCGACCGAGACGATGTAGCCGTCGAGCTTCTCGTTCATGGCGAGGTAGTTCGCCGCATCGTTGGCTTCGTTGTCGAAATACATGTGGAGCGAGATGTAGTCGACCTCGTTGTAGGTATGGTCGAGAACAACCGCTTCCCATTCAGGATAGGTCGCCATTTTGGCATTTGACGAGCCGCAGACGACGAGTTCGAGCGACTGCGAAAAGGCGCGCATGGCCTTGGCGGTTTCATGAGCCAGGCGGCCGTATTCGTCGGCGGACTTGTGGCCGATCTGCCAGGGGCCGTCCATTTCATTGCCGAGGCACCAGAGCTTGACGCCGAACGGCTCCTTGCGGCCGTTGGCGATGCGCTTGTTGCTCCATTCGCTGCCGCCGGGATGGTTGGCGTATTCAAGAAGGTTGCGGGCCTCGTCGAGGCCGCGCGAGCCGAGATTGACGGCGAGCATCATCTCGGTGTTGGCGGAGGTGCACCAGTCGGCGAATTCATGCAGGCCGACTTCATTGCTCTCCGACGTGTGCCAGGCGAGGTCGAGGCGGACCGGGCGCCCCTCCCTGGGGCCAACGCCGTCCTCCCAATTGTAGGCGGACACGAAATTTCCGCCGGGATAGCGCACAACAGGAACATTGAGTTCCCTGACGAGATCGATGACGTCCTGCCGCATGCCGTTGGCATCTGCGGTCGGATGGCCAGGCTCATAGATACCGGTGTAAACCGCGCGGCCCAGATGCTCGATAAAGGATCCATAGAGCCTCGGATCGATTTCCGAGACGACATAACGAGGATGCGCCGTAACTTCTGCCTTCATCATTCCTGCCCTGAATATCAACAATGGTGATTTAAATCACCTTATCCGATATCAGAAGGGAACCAGCAGGCCCTCGTCAAGTCAAAATAGGCAAATGTCTGATAAATCAGATGATTATTTGGAGAGCCTGTGTGCCATTTGGCTGAAATTGCTGCACAATTTTTCAAACCCGATTTTACGATATCAACTGGTTTTGATCCTGAGCAGGATGTCCTGATCGTAATTTCCGAAACCCTTGCCGAAAATGTTGATTCCGCCGGGGCGCAGGGCGTCGTCCTTGACGCCGATACGGACGCGGATCGAATGATGGCCCATGAGGTCGAGGGCAGCGAGGCTGGCTTCGGAAATCCTGACGCCGTCGACATATGTGCCGTCGGTGGAAATTCGCCAGTTCTTCAGCTTGCCATATTGTGAGCCCTTGAGTTTCCACCACGAAGGCGTGAAGACGCCGCGCTTGTCGCCGAAGTCGCCGGGCGAGGTCCAGGTGCCGACATCGACGCCATTGATCGTCAGCGTGATGTCGGAGGGCCAGTCGGCGCTGGTGCCCGGCACTTCCGAGGACAGTTCTATCGCCACCTCAAGCTCGGTGATTTCCGCATTGGCGAGCTTGGCATTGTTGGGAAACTGGTATTCGACAAAGCCGCGCGTGAACCACAAGAGCCCGGCTTTCATGCGGTCCGGATCGAGAAATGTGTTCGGCACGTCGAGCAGGCCGATGATGCCGTCCGGCGAACAGAGGCCGCAGGGCGCGGTGACCTCGAAACCGGTGTAAAGCCCGATCGGCATCGACACTTCGATCGCGTCGTTCCTGACAGCGCGATACTCGCTCTTGAAAACCACGAGCACTTCCTCGGCGGTCGGATAACAGATCTTCTGACTGCCTTTCTTCGCCTTCTGGTTCTCGGTGCGGATCAGTCCTGCATCCTCGAGAACCTGAATATTGGTCGAGACCGTCGATTGCGGCAGCGACAGCACGGCGGCGATTTCGTTGACATTCATCGGCCCCTTCTCATGCAGCAGCTTAAGCATGGAGATGCGCGCCGAAGAGGCCAGCCCCTTGAGAACGGCAATGCCTTCCTCCGGGTCGATCACCAGAAAATTGGGACTCATGCGATTTGCCAGTCTGCGCGAAATCTATATCCGGAATCACATTGTATATCTGGATATTTGATTTAAACAATACGCCTGCCGAACCGCAGGCGCTGCAGCGATCAGCGGCAGGTGACAGGGTCTCGAGGCATCTGGCTGGCGGTTCAGCTATGCGACACGCTGGATGTCTGCCGCTCGAACTTCCATGCGCCTGAGGTTAACCATCCAGAACGGCTGGTCTGAATTCACCTGCTGAGCCTTACCACCGCCGGCGACATGGCGAAAGGCTGCGGAACGGCCGGCGCTTCGGTGCGAACCGGTTTCTTGCCCGACCAGCCGATGCCGGACAGCCATTCGAGATAGAAGGCGAGCGCGAACTGCATGGCGATGCCGGCCGAGATCAGCAGGGCGTCATAAGCAAAGCCGCCCGGATTGATCAGCTTCATCACCTGCGCCGCCATGGCGATCACCGTGCCGGCAAGGAACACCGGCAACGAGCGCTTGCCGAGCAGAGCGAGCGGATGATCGCGGCTGAGGCGGAACAGGTTCGAGAAAGCCGGCAGGGCGACGATCAGATAGCTGACCGCCAGGATATGCAGCAGCCGTGGCAGCGACAGGAATGTCTTGTCGAAGCCGCCGATCACCACAGGCAGGTCGAACCAGCTTATCTGGCCCCAGAGCGGACTGTGTACCCAGACCAGCGCTGCCGCCACATAGGTCGCGGCGGCACCCACCAGCCAGCGATTGACGGGAATTGTGCCGCCGCGCCGGACATGCAGCATGCCGGCCAGGCCAATGTTGAACAGGAACTGCCAGGACAGCGGGTTGAGGAACCAGAAGCCGGGCTCGGGATAGTTCGGCGGCGCGATCTGCCAGATGCCGGCAACGAGCCACAGCACACCAGAGAACACAAGCGCCGGCAGCGGCCGGTAACTGACGAAGAGCAGGAAGAGCGGCGCCATCAGCAACAGCGCCGCATAGACCGGCAGGATGTTGTTGTAGCCGAGCTGGTGGCCAAGCGTGACGATGCCGACCATCACCTCCGGCGTGTTTTTCATCAGCGGCTCGATGTTGATCAGTTTCAGCAGTTCGGGTCGATGGGCGAACACCGCCGCCATGCAGAACAGGGCCATCACCACCATGGTGGTGACGATGTGGGCGGTGTAGAGGACGCCGGCGCGGCGCCACATCTTCAACGTCGCCAGCAGCCGGCCGCCCGACTGGAATTTGTTGCCATAGGCGAGCGCGACCGACATGCCGGAGATGAGCACGAAGGCTTCCGCCGCGTCCGAGAATCCGAAATTCTTGTAGGTCAGCGTTTCGAAGACGGTGCCCGGCACATGGTCGATATAAATGGTCAGGAGAGCGAGCGCGCGGAACACGTCAATGCGCGTGTCGCGCTCATGCGGAACTGGCAGGGTCATCGACAAAAGGCCTCAAAGCGAGAGCAAGGGTGCTCGTGTTGTTCATGCCGGGATGCGACCATCGGCGCACACCGCTTCGATTCCTCCCGCAGGAAGCATATCGGCGCAGAAACGGTCTGAAATGAGCCTGGTTCAATCACATTTCGCGGAGCATGAAAATATTCCGTTTTGAAGCCGGCAAATGAACAATACATCCACAAAATCAAAGAGATATGAGCGTGTCCGAATATAGCGATAAGAACGGCTTTCTGCATCAGGATTTGGCCTTTCCCTACCGCCTGCTCAAGCCGGAAAATGCCGGCGGCGAGTGCCTGTTTTTGCTGCACGGATCGGGTGTCGGCGAAACAACGATGCTGCCGATTGCAAGGCAGATCGTACCCGACGCCACGCTCGTCGCGGTGCGAGGCCGCATCCCCCAGGAGGATGGCTTCCGCTGGTTCGAGCGTATTACCCCGACCCGCTTCGAGCAGGCGAGCATCCGCGCCGAGACCTCAGCCTTTGCCGCTTTTGCCAGCGAGGCGGCAAGGCGGCACCGGCTCGATCTCGCCCGGGCGATCTTCCTCGGCTATTCCAACGGCGCCAATCTGGTGTCCAGCCTGATGCTGCTCAACCCCGGCCTCGTGCGCAAAGCGGCGCTGCTGAGAGCGATGCCGGTGCTTGACGATATGCCGTCAACCGACCTCAGCGGAACGCGTGTGCTGATCGTCGCCGGCGCCGCCGACGAGACCTACGGACCGTTTGCGCCGGCGCTGGTGACGCTGCTTCACGGACGCGGCGCCGAGGTCGACGCCCGCATCGTGGCGTCCGGCCATGAAATCGGCGACCCCGATGCGGCAATCGTCCGGCAGTGGCTGGCGGGACCAGTCGTGGTGGCGGACGCAGGCTGAGCGGCCGGATTCAACGCGATTTCAGGCCGGGACCCGGGCAAGCTCTTCCATTGTCCACAAGGCGGACATATCTCTGTCACACATTGTGTATCGAGATACTGTTCACTTGAGGGGGGTCCGCATGGCCGACAAGAACAGCATCACTCTGCTCGACGACACCTCGAGATTGCCGGCGATCGTGGCCAATCCGTCCGAAGTGGCGAAGATTGAAAGCGCGATCGACGTGCGCGACCGCGCCGGCATTTCGGTCTATGGCGACCGCGCCCAGCAAGCTGTCAGCGACTATGCCGACAAGATTCTGGGACAGTTGCGCAACCGCGATCTCGGCGACACCGGCGATCTCCTCACCGATATCATCATGAAGGCCAAGAACCTCGATCCGGCCGCGCTGAAGGATCAAGGGTTCCTCAGCAACCTGTTCTCCTCCTTCAAGGCGCGGCTCGAACGCTTCAAGGAAAAATACGAGGACGTGGCGGGGCAGATCGATCGCATCGGCCTCGAGCTCGACCGCCACAAGGATACGCTGAGGCGCGACATAGCGGTGCTCGACGATCTGCATGAGCAGACCAAGGATTCCATCGTCAAGCTCGACGCCTATGTGCAGGCCGGCAAGAAGTACGTCGAAAACTACCGCGCCAATGAACTGCCCAAGCTAAAGGCGGCCGCGGACGCTGCCGGCAGCGATGTCGGCGGCACGCTTGAGGCGCAGACCTACCAGGACACCGTCCAGGCTCTCGACCGGTTGGAAAAGCGCATCTTCTATCTCATCCAGGCGCGCCAGCTCGGCATCCAGCAATTGCCGCAGATCCGCATCGTTCAATCCGGCGACGAAACGCTGATCGAGAATCTGCAGGCCACTTCGGCGCTGACCGTGCCGGCCTGGAAGCAGAAGATGGTCATCCTGCTTGGCCTCACCAACCAGAAATCAGCGCTCGACCTACAAAAGACGGTGACCGATGCCACCAATGAGATGATCCGCCAGACGTCCAAGATGATGAAGGACCAGGCCATCTCCATCGAAGAACAGGCGCAACGCGGCATCGTCGATGTCGAGACCCTGGCGCAGGCCAATCGCGACCTCATCGACACGGTGCAAGGCGTCCTGAAGGTGCAGCAGGAAGGCCGCCAGAAGCGCGCCGATGCCGAAAAGCAGATGGACCAGATGACCGTCGATCTCAAGAAGGCGCTGACCCAGGACTGATCGGAACCGCCATGCCGAAGACGCTGACGTCCGTTCTGGTGCTGGCCCTGGCGCTGCTTCTTGCGGCGTGCAGCGGCAGCAATGTGAAATTCTCCATCGTCTCCGGCTCCGAGAACACGGTGCTGGAACCGATCGTGCAGGAGTTCTGCGCCAAGCAGGGCGCCACCTGCACTATCACCTATCAGGGCTCGCTCGACATCGGCCTTGGCCTGCAGAAATCAGGCGGCCTCGACCAGGATGCGGTATGGCCGGCCTCGAGTGTGTGGGTCGATCTGTTCGACAGCGGCCGCAAGGTGCGCAACCTAACCTCGATCGCGCAGATGCCGGTTATCCTCGGCGTGCGCAAATCCAAGGCGGCCGAACTCGACTGGGTCGGCAGGCAAGTGTTCATGAAGGACATCCTTGCGGCGGTGAAGGACGGCAAGCTGAAATTCCTGATGACCTCGGCGACGCAATCCAATTCCGGCGCCAGTGCCTATCTCGCCATGCTGTCCAGCGCGCTCGGCGGCAAGGAAGTGATCGAACCCGGAGACCTCGACAGCCCGGCCGTGCACGACACGGTCGGCGCGTTGCTGCAGGGCGTCGAGCGCTCGTCCGGCTCGTCCGGCTGGCTGGCCGACCTCTATGTCGAATCCGCGCGCCAGGGCACGCTCTATGATGCGATGTGGAACTATGAGGCGACGCTCAAGGAAACCAACGACACGCTGAAGCAACTGGGCGACGAGCCGCTCTATGCCATCTACCCGGCCGATGGTGTCGCTGTCGGCGATTCACCGCTCGGCTTCATCGACCATGGGCGCGGGCCGGAGGTCGAGAAATTCTTCACCGACCTTTTGGCGTTTCTGCAGTCGGATCCGATCCGCAAGCGCATCGCCGACACCGGGAGGCGGCTGCCACTCGGCGGGTCCGCGATCCAGGCGACGGTGGAGCCGGACTGGAATTTCGATCCGGGCAAGCTTGTGACGTCGATCCGCATGCCCGAGCCGGCGGTGATCCGCACGGCGCTCAATCTCTACCAGGAGGCGCTGCGCAAGCCGTCGCTGACGGCGCTCTGCTTCGACTTTTCCGGCTCCATGGAAGATGAGGGCGAAAAGCAGCTGCAGGCAGCGGCGCAGTTCCTGTTCACGCCGGAAAAGGCCAGCGAAGTGCTGGTGCAATGGACGCCGTCCGACCACATCTTCGTGCTGCCTTTCGACAGCACCGTGCGCGACACGTTCGAGGCCAAAGGCGACGCTGCCGGCCAGAGCGAGCTCCTGGCAGATGTCGCCCGGCAGCATGCCGGCGGCGGTACTGACATGTATGCCTGCGCCGAGCAGGCCTTGCAGAAAATCACCGCCACGCCCGATCTGTCGAAATACCTGCCGGCCATCGTCATCATGACCGATGGCCGCACCGACGGCGGTCCCGATTACTTCCTCAGCCAGTGGCGCAGCGCGCCGATTCGGGTGCCGGTGTTCGGCATCACTTTCGGCGATGCTGACAAGAGCCAGCTCGACAGCCTCGCCAAGGGGACCTCGGCGCGGGTCTTCGACGGCGGTCGCGATCTGGCCGGCGCCTTCCGCGCCGCCCGCGGATACAATTAGAACAATGCGCGGCCTGTTCGGCAATGACTGGAACTGGATCGTGGCGGGCGCGGTGTCGGCAGCGCTTTTGCTCGCCCTGAGTTTTCTCACCCATTTTCCATTCCTGGTCTCGGCCATCATCGCCGGCTTGGTCTTTGCCGGACTGGTCTTCGTTCTGGCGCCGCGCCAGCTGTTCGAAGGGCTCGACCTCAGATCGATCAGCGGCAGCCGCGTGGCGTTCGCGCGCGAGTTGCTGGCGCAGGCGCAACCGGCGGCTGATCAGCTTGCCATGGCCGCCTCGTCGATCTCGGACAAGGAGATGAAGGCCAAGGTGAAGGACCTGTCCGACATTGCGGCCGACGTGATCGCCAAGGTCGAGGCAAAACCGGAAACCGCGCCCTCCGTGCGGCGGTTTCTCACCTACTATGTGCCGCAGGCGGCGGAAGTGGCCGAGGGTTATGCGACGCTGGCGAACCGGCGCGCGCCGAGTCGGGCGCGGCTGGCGAATGTCGGCGCGGTCATCACCAAGCTTCAGGACGCTTTCGTGCATTATGCCGACAGCCTGGCCGATAGCGAACTCGGCACGCTCGACGTGGACTTGCGACTCATTCAGGAGTCGCTGAAAGAGGATATCGGTCGCTGATGGCCATTTCGCGCCGCGCTTTCGGACTGGGACTGCTGGGTGCCGCCGCCGCCGGCACCGGCGGCTATCTGACGCTGAAGGACCGCCCCGAGTTTCGCGGCTATCTCGGCAACCGGGCGCATCTGTTCGGCTTCATCGGCGGCGAGAAGCAGGCGTTTCTTGCCGACCCCGATGTCGTCAGCGCGCTTGGCGGTTACGGCCTCGAGCTTGACGCGCGTGTCGCCGGTTCCGTCGAAATGGTACGCGAGCCGGCCCTTCTCTCGCAAAAGCCGCAATTCCTGTGGCCGTCTTCCTCGATCATGGTCGACCTCGCCCGCAAGAGCGGCGTGTCGATCCGCAACGACCAGGTGGTGCTCAACTCGCCGATCGTCGTCTACACATGGGGGCCGGTGGTCGAAGGCCTGAAGAAAAGCGGCCTGGTCACGGTCGCCGCCAAGGGCGGCTACAACCAGCTCGATCTCAAGGCGCTGCTCGACGCCATACTGGCTGGAAAGGCTTGGGCGGATCTCGGCATCGATGAGCTCTACGGCCGTGCCCGCATCGTTTCCACCGACCCCAACCGCTCCAACTCCGGCTTCATGTTCGCCGGCCTGGTGCTCAGCCTGATGAGCGGCGACGTGGCGACACAAGAACTGCTGGTGCAACATGGCGAGCAGGCCAGGGCGATCTTCCGGAGCATGGGGCTGAAATCGTCCTCGTCGGGCAAACTGTTCGACCAGTACATTGCCGGCGGGCTCGGCGCCGAGCCGATGGCGGTCGGTTATGAGAACCAGCTGGTCGAATGGGCGCTGGCCGATCCGGCTCGCTGGCAAAGGGTGCAGGCTGGAACCGGCGCCAAGCCGGAAATCCTCTACCCCCGCCCGACCGTCTATTCGGCGCATCCCATGATCGTCATCGACCCGACCGTCGATCCGCTGCTCGACGCGCTGACCAGCCCGAAGCTGCAGGAACTTGCCTGGTCCAAGCACGGGTTCCGCGGGCCGCTGGGCACCGTCGCCGCTGGAGCCGATGCGGCGATCGCCGGCGTGCGGCCCACCGAAATCGAGGCGGTGCTGCCGATGCCTTCGGCCGACGTCATGTTGTCGCTGCTTGCCCAGATGGAAGGCTAGCGCCAGCGCCTACCCCTGCCCCATCCGGTTCCAGGCATCGAGCCCTGCGATCTTGTAGGCTTCGGCCAGCGTCGGATAGTTGAAGGTGTTGTTGACGAAGAAGTCGACCGTGCCGCCGAGATTGATGACCGCCTGGCCGATATGGATCAGTTCGGTAGCGCCCTCGCCGACGATGTGGGCGCCGAGCAAGCGGCGCGTTTCGACCGAGAACAGCAGCTTCAGGAAGCCGGTGTTGACGCCCATAATGTGGCCGCGCGAGGTCTCGCGAAAACGCGCCACGCCGACCTCATAGGCAGCGCCCCTTTCGCGCACCTGCTCCTCCGACTGGCCGACGGTGGAGATTTCCGGCACGGCGTAGATGCCATAGGGAAAGGTTTCGGGCGGCGGCGGCAGATGCACGCCGAAGGCGTGACAGGCGGCCACCCTGCCCTGCTCCATCGAAGTTGAGGCGAGGCTGGGAAAGCCGATGACGTCGCCCGTGGCATAAATGTTGGGTACGGCGGTCTGGAAGGTCTGCGGATCGACCTTGATGCGGCCTCTGGAATCGGCCTCGATGCCGACCGCGTCGAGGCCGAGGCTGCCGAGATTGCCACTGCGGCCGGCGGCATAAAGCACGACCTCGGAGCGGATGGTCCGGCCGTCGGCAAGCGTCACTTCGGCATAATCCGGCTTCGACACGATTTCCTTGACCGTGCTGCCGAGGCGAATGGTCATGCCACGGTCGCGCATCTGGTGGATGAAGTCGTCGACGATCTCGCGGTCGACGAAATCGAGGATGGTGTTGCGTGGTTCGACCAGCGTCACCGGCACGTCGAGGGCCGAGAAGATGGTCGCATATTCGACGCCGATGACGCCGGCGCCGATCACCGTCAACGTGCGCGGCAGACGGTCGAGTTCCAGCATCTCGTCACTGTCGAAAACGCGGACCTTGTCGAAGGGCACGTCGCGCGGCCGGTGCGGCCTGGTGCCGACGGCAATCAGCGCATTGGCAAAACCGACTTCCGAATAGTCGCCATTGTCCGCCGTCAGGCTGACCTTATTCGGGCCGAGGAATTTCGCCATGGCGCGCGCACTTTTCACTGCATTGCGCATGAACTGGTGCTGCAGCACCTCGACCTCGTGGTCGAGCGTCTTGTGCAGGCGGTCGACCAGGTCGCCTATGGAAATGTCCTGCTTGACCCGGTAGCCGCGGCCGTAAAAGCCGCGCTCGCGCCAGCCGGAGAGGTTGAGCACCGTCTCGCGCAGCGTCTTCGACGGGATGGTGCCGGTGTGCACCGAGACGCCGCCGAGGCGCCGGCCCCTGTCGACTACCAGCACCGATTTGCCGAGCTTGGCCGATTGCACCGCGGCGCGGCGGCCGGACGGGCCGCTGCCGATGACCAGCATGTCGTAATCCATATTTCCCCGTCCCCTCGGCGTCTTGTTGCGCCGCAGCAAGCTAAACTGGGAAGAGTGTCATGTTCAACTGCCCAGACCGCAAACTCGTGCGGTTCGGGCCAACTGTGGATGAATCTTCCGGCGTAATGGGAAAAGTGCTCAAGAGAGCTTAACCCGACGGCAACGCTTGCATGCAATGGTCACCCTCGAGGGAACCACCGGGGTGACTGATTTGACCATTTCCAAAGGCGAGACGCTGTCTGGCGCCGAGGCGGGTTTCTGGTCCAGCCTGCGCAGCCGCGGGACGCTCATCGATCTGCGCGAGGGACTGTTCCGCTTCATAGCACTGGCGGTCGCCGCGCTCTTTGTCTATCGGGGCATCCAGCACCTGCTCGTCGATCCAGCTCGTCTCAACCTGTTGCTGCTGATGATCTCCGACTCGTTGACTTTCATCTGGTTGCTGACGGCGCGGCGGCCCTTGGTGCGCGACTGGAACCCCTTAACCGTCTTTGTCGCTCTGGCAGCCGGTTTCGGCGCCGGATTCGTCTCGATGGATGCCGGTGTTCCCGTCATTCCGCTCTATATCGCGGCACCGATCCAGTTCATCGGGCTCTGCGTCGTCATCTGGGGCAAGATTTCGCTTGGCCGCTCCTTCGCCATCCTGCCCGCCAATCGCGGCGTCGTGACCAGCGGCGCCTACCGGGTCTTGCGGCATCCTATTTACGCCGGCTATTTGGTAGGACACATCCTGTTCCTGCTGTCGAGCTTCTCGATCTATAACTTCAGCGTCTATGCCATCGTCACCCTTTTCCAGATCCACCGCATCCTGCGGGAGGAAGCTATCCTGGCAAGGACGCAGGAATACCGCGAGTATATGGACAGGGTCCGCTATCGCCTTGTGCCCGGCATCTTCTAGCAACGGTCGGCCGAACGCCGGAGTGTCCGTTTCTTGAATTCGCCGCCGCCCTCACCATTTGAAAGGGCGACGGGCATTCCATTGGATGCCATGGCTAGGACACGACATGAACGCGCGCGTACTTGACGGAGAAATCATCACCAGCAGGCTCGACAACGTCAGGGCCTATGACGGTGTGCGCACGCGGCGCATCCTCGCCTTCATCATCGACTATTGCATCGTGGCGCTGCTCACCATTCCGTTCGCGATCCTGGTGGCCGTGCTTGGCCTTTTGACGTTCGGTCTTGGCTGGGCGCTGTATTCCATCCTCGTGCCGACGGTCGCCATTCTCTACATCTGGAACACGCTGGGCGGCCGCAACCAGGCCACATCTGGTATGAGGATGATGGGCATCCGGCTCGATCGCCTCGACGGCAGCCGTATCGACGGGCTCACCGCTGTTGTCCATTCGGTGCTGTTCTGGGCGAGCACCGTCATCCTGACGCCGCTCATTCTTCTGGTGACGCTGTTTTCTGACCGCAAGCGCACGCTGCACGACCTGCTGCTTGGCACGGTTGTCAGCCGCAGCGACCGTTGAACCGGCTTTCGGCTCCTCCCGACCACCATCGGCGCACAAATTGAAGGCGTCCTTTCACGCATGCCTTCACAATCCTGTTGAATTTTTCGCCGGCGAGGCCAAAGGTAGAGCGATTCGCAGGAGTGTTCCCAAGGTTCGATGACGCAGCATCCAACCCAGTCGCCGCAGTTCTTCCTGACCGCGCCATCGCCGTGCCCGTATCTTGAGGGCCAGTTCGAGCGCAAGGTGTTTACGCATCTGGTCGGCGACAAGGCGCCGGAGATGAACGACCTGTTGACGCAAGGCGGCTTCCGGCGCTCGCAGAACATCGCCTACCGGCCGGCCTGCGAGACCTGCCGCGCCTGCGTCTCTGTGCGCATCCTGGCGCAGGAATTCACCGCCAGCCGCAACATGAAGCGGGTGATCCAGCGCAATTCCGATCTCATCGGCGCCATGCACGACGCGCAGCCGTCGACCGAGCAGTATTCGCTGTTCCGCGGCTATCTCGACGCCCGCCACCGCCGCGGCGGCATGTCCGACATGACGGTGCTCGACTACGCCATGATGGTCGAGGACACCCATGTCGACACCAAAGTCATCGAGTACCGTAAGCGCGGCCCCGACAGTTTCATCACCGGCAAGGGCCAGGGTGAGCTGATCGCCGTGGCGCTGACCGACAAGATGGCCGACGGCCTGTCGATGGTCTATTCCTACTTCAATCCCGAGTTCGAGGACCGCTCGCTCGGCACCTTCATGATCCTCGACCATATCGCCCGCGCCAGGGCCATGGGCCTGCCCCACGTCTATCTCGGCTACTGGGTCAACGGCTCGCGCAAGATGAACTATAAGATGCGCTTCATGCCGCAGGAGCACCTCGGCCCGAAGGGCTGGGAACGCTACGACCACGAAGCGGTCACGCGCTGATTTTTCTTTTCCCCAAATCCGGGTCCAAGTCCGGGCCTAAATAGTTTTAACGCAGAAGATGCTGGTCTTTCCGCCTGACGGCGGAGGGTGTGCGATTGCGCAGGCCGGGCATCCTCTCCCGAATTCATTGCGAAAGCCGCTTCATGTCGTCTCACAACGCTCACACCAAAGGACTTCTGCTCACCGCGCTTGGCGGCCTGACGCTGACCGTCGACATTCCGCTGATCCGGCTCGCCCATGGCGAAGCCTGGACGATCCTGCTGCTGCGCACCGGCGCCACCTTCGTCACGGCAATGATCGTCTGGGCGGTCTGGCGGTCGTTCAGCAAGAATACGCCACGGCTCATACCGGGCTGGTCGGGGCTGATCGTTGCCGCCATTTACGGGCTCGGCGCAATCGCCTTCATCACCGGTGTCTACAACACCTCGACCGCCAATCTGGTTTTTATCCTGGCCTTCACCACCATGTTCTCAGCGCTGCTGTCGTGGCTGTTCCTGAAGGAGCGGCCACGGCCGCTGACACTTGCGGCCATGGCGGTGATGATCGTTGGCGTCGGCATCATCGTTGGCGATTCCGTCGGCACCGGACATCTGTTCGGCGACGTGATGGCACTGTGTTCAGCCTTGGCGATCGCCTGCGCCATCACCATCTCGCGCGCCAGCGGCAAGGATATGGGTTTCACCGCGCTGATCGGCGTCGTCCCTCCGTTTGCGTTGGCGGCCTTCATGGTCGCAAAGACAGGCTTTCACGTCGAGGCGCCGGGATGGATCCTCTTCAACGGCGCCATCATCATGCCGATCGCCTTCTTCTGCCTCGCAAACGGACCGAAATACATCTCAGGTCCGGAAGTGGCGATGTTCTATCTCCTGGAAACAGTGCTGGCGCCGGTCTGGGTGTGGATGATTTTTGACGAGACACCATCGCGCAACAGCCTGATCGGCGGTGCGATCCTGATCGTCACACTGGTCGCGCATTCGCTGTGCCAGTTGCATGAGGGGCGCAAGCGCCGGGCAGCGCTCGCCGTCGCTTACCCGGTATGACTTTTCTTCGCCGGGCCGGCGACGATTTCGATCTGCGGCGGCCCGCCTTCGAGTTCGGCCACGGCGGCGGGAACCGTATCCTCGGCCAGTTCCACCTCGCGCAACCATTCGCGCCAGATCGCGACCAGCAGCGCCATCAGAACGGGGCCGATGAACAGGCCGAGAAAGCCCATCGTCTTGACCCCGCCGATCAGGCCGAAAAAGGTCGGCAGGAAGGGCAGTTTGATCGGTCCGCCGACCAGTTTCGGACGCAGGGTCTTGTCGACGATGAACAGTTCCACCGCGCCCCAGATGAACAGCGCCAGTCCGGCCATTGGTGAGCCGCTGGCGGCAAGATAGATCGACACCAGGGTAAAGGACAGCGGCGCGCCGCCGGGGATAAGCGCCATGACGCCGGTGAGCGCGCCCAGCGTCACCGGCGACGGCACGCCGGCCAGCCAGTAGGCGACGCCCAGCACCAGCCCCTCGCCGATGGCGATCACAGTCATGCCGGTGACGGTGGACGAGATGGTCGCCGGCACGACGCGCGAAATCCGCTCCCAGCGTGCCGGCAGGATGCGTTCACCGAGCCGGTCGATCTGGCCGGCGAACTGCTCGCCGTCGCGATAGGCGAAGAACAGCGCGATCATCATGAACAGCAGTGTCAGCAAGAGGCCGAAGGCGCTGCCGCCGGCAGCCAGCACGCCGCGATAGATGCTCCCTATATTAGCGCCGCTGACCAGCTGGATCAGTTCGCCAATGCCGCCGGGATGGCCGAAATTGTCCGTCCATTGTTCGTTCAGCCACTCGCCGACGACGGGCAGCGTGGCGATCCAGTGCGGTGTGACAGCGCCATGCCGGTTGGTCTCGATCGCCCAACCAACCCATTCGCGGACCTCGTTGATGGCATAGGTGCCGGCAAGCGCGATCGGCACCACCAGGAAGGTGAGGATGAACAGGATGGCAAAAGTCGCGGCGATGGTGCGGTTGCCGCCGACGCCGGCAAGCAGCCTGCGATAGAGCGGCCAGCTGGCGAAGGCGATGACCAGCGCCGCGAGCACTGGAAACAGGAAGCCGTGGAAGAAATAGACGCCGGCGGCGACGATCAGCACCAACAGCCAGCGCGCCGCCGACAGCGGCGGAATGACGGCGGCTCTCAGCGGCGTCGACAGGCCGAACAGGCGTTGCTGACGTTCCGGCTTCTGGATCTTCGCTTCCTTCAAACGCCCATCACTCCCAGCCTACCAAGCGCTTATGCACTGTTATAGTGCCGCAATCGTGACGATAGTCCAAATGCGTGGTGGTGAAGCTGCCAATCTCCGCCCTCGTGGGGGAGATGTCCGGCAGGACAGAGGGGGGCGCGAAGGATCGCCGGCGTGGCGCTCGCCCGGAAGACCCAAGAATGCGAGGGGGGAGATTACCTACCCAAACTTCCCCGTCCGCGGGAATCCCTTCGGCACCATCCGCCCGGCCGAGGCCCTGGCGCCGATCCATTCGGCCAGTTCCTCGCGCGACCTGATAAACGTACGGTCGGCCGAATCCTGCCAGGACAGGCCGCTCTCCAGCGTAAAAGGCTTGAGGTCGAGCAGACCGCCATCCTTGTATTTCTGCAGGCGAACGCCCTTGCCGCGGCCCATTTCGGGGATTTCGGACAGCGCGAACACCAGCATCTTGCGGTTCTCGCCAACGATGGCGAGGTGATCGCCGGAAACCGGGACGCAGGCCTTGGCCTCGTCGGGCGCCTTGACGTTCATCACCTGCTTGCCCTTGCGGGTGTTGGCGACGACCTCTTCCTCCGGCACGATGAAGCCGTTGGCGTCGTAGGAAACAAGCAGCAGCTTGCGCTTCGGGTCATGAACGAAAGCGGTGACGATGTCCTGATCATTGTCCATATCGACGATGATGCGGATCGGTTCGCCATGGCCACGCCCGCCCGGCAGCCGGTCGGCGCCGATGGTGTAGAACTTGCCGCCGGTGGTGAAGACCAGGATCTTGTCGGTGGTCTGGGCGTGGAAGGCGAGCTTGAGGCTGTCGCCCTCCTTGAAGGTCAGCGTGGAATGGTCGGCCAGATGGCCTTTCATGGCCCGCAGCCAGCCCTTCTCCGAGACCACCACGGTGACCGGCTCGCGCTCGATCATGGCGTGCGCAATGTCGGTCAGGTCATGCTCCGGCGCGTCGGCGAACTGGGTTCGGCGCTTGCCGAGCTCGGTCTCGGGGCCGAACTTGTCGCGAACCTGCGTGACTTCCCATTTGATGGTCGACCATTGCTTGGCGTCGGATGCGAGCAATGCCTCGATCTGCTTCTTTTCGGTGGTGAGGCCGTCGAATTCCTTGCGGATTTCGAACTCTTCCAGCTTGCGCAAGGCACGCAGCCGCATGTTGAGGATCGCTTCGGCCTGGGTGTCGGTGAGCGACCAGCGGGCCATCATCACCTGCTTGGGCTCATCCTCCTCGCGGATGATCCTGATGACCTCGTCGATGTTGAGATAGGCGATCAGGTAACCGGCAAGGATTTCCAGCCGCTTCTCTATCTCGCCAAGCCGATGCTTCGAGCGGCGGATCAGCACATCGCGCCGATGGTCGAGCCACTCTTTCAGCACGCCCTTCAACGAAAGGACGTTGGGCACCTTGCCACGCGACAGCACGTTCATGTTGAGGGGGAATCGGCTTTCGAGCTCGGTCAGCTTGAACAGCGATTCCATCAGAATGCCGGGATCCACGGTGCGGCTCTTCGGCACGAGCACAATGCGGACGTCCTCGGCGCTTTCGTCCCTGATATCCTCGAGCAGCGGCAATTTGCGGGCGATCAGCAGCTCGGCGATCTTTTCGATCAGCCTGGCCTTCTGGATGCCGTAAGGAATTTCGGTGACGACGATGCTCCAGGTGCCCCTGCCCTGATCCTCCTGGCCCCATTTGGCGCGCACGCGAAACCCGCCGCGGCCGGTCTCATAGGCCTCCAGGATGGAAGCGCGGCTGTCGACGATGATGCCGCCGGTTGGGAAATCCGGTCCCTGGACGAACTCCATCAACTTTGCCACCGGTGCGTCCGGTTGCTCGATCAGATGCAGGGCCGCATCGCAAAGCTCGGCGGCGTTGTGCGGCGGGATGGACGTCGCCATGCCGACCGCAATGCCGGAAGAGCCGTTGGCGAGCAGATTCGGGAAGGCGCCGGGGAGCACCACGGGCTCCTCGTCTTCCTCATTGTAGGTCGGCCGGTAATCGACGGCATCCTCGGTGATGCCGGCAAGCAGATCGCTCGCCACCTCGGTCATGCGCGCCTCGGTATAGCGCATGGCCGCGGCGTTATCGCCGTCGATATTGCCGAAATTGCCCTGCCCGTCGACCAGCGGATAGCGCATGGAGAAATCCTGCGCCAGGCGCACCAGCGCGTCGTAGATCGACTGATCGCCGTGCGGATGGAACTTGCCCATCACGTCGCCGACAATGCGGGCGCATTTGGCAAAGCCCTGGTCGGGGTTGAGCCTGAGCAGCCGCATGGCATGCATGATGCGGCGATGCACGGGCTTCAGCCCGTCGCGCACATCCGGCAGAGCCCGGTGCATGATGGTCGACAGCGCATAGGCAAGATAGCGCTCTTCCAGCGCCTTCTTCAGATCGACCGGTTCGATGTGGTCACCGCCGCCATCTTCAGGCGGCAAAAGCCTTTTTCCCATGCGGGTGGACTAGCCGAGCGGGTGATTCGCGGCAAGGCGGGGCTGCGGAAATCCGCAATTTGTGGCCTTGGGCTGCGAAGCAGGCCCAGGATCCGACGATGGATGTGACGGACTTCATGTTCCAACGTCCCGCTCCTGTGCAACAGCACCGGCAGCAGTGCTGTTGCCAACCAACATCAATCTGTTACACGCCCACTCTAAGGCAGGAGACGGTACGCAGGGGAGCCCGACCTTCATGACATATTCACCGCATCGAGCGAAGGCGCCCGCTCCGATTTGCCTTTCGCCGTGATTTTCGACAAATCTGCGGGAAAGTGCCTTTTTCCCGTCCAGTTCGTCACGGAATGGTGATGGCGTAGAACTCAAGAAAATACTTTTCAGGACTCTCTCAGGGAACTCGCGATGACAATCCAACGCTCAACACTCAAGACACTCGCTTTTTCGACCTTTTTGCTGACGCTGCCGCTGAATGCCGCCTTTGCGCAGGACACTGCGGTTGCCGACCGGCTGAAGGCCGCACTTGCAGTCCAGGGCGTCGATATCACCTGGACCGGCGTTGCCGGCGACAATTCCAGCATGGTGCTGCAGGGCGTGTCGGTGAAGCCGGCGGCCGAAAAGGAAGCGCTGCCGATCGGCGACATCAAGCTTGAAGGCGTGACCGAAGCCAATGGCGGCTTTGATGTCGCGACCATCACGACTTCGGCCTTCGAGCACAGCAAGGACGGTGTCACGCTCAACCTCACCCCCTTCGTCATTCATGACGCCAACATCCCGGCCGAAGGCGCTACGGGTCCGCTCGGCTCGATGATGATGTACAAGTCGGCCGAACTCGAAAACCTGACGGTCAAGGTTGCCGACAAGACCGCCTTCTCGGTGGATGGCGTTGCTGTCCAGATCACACCTCCGGCCGACGGCAAGGCGATGGAATTTTCCGCCACCACGGAAAAGTTCAACGCCGATTTGACCTTGGTTGACGATGCGAAGTCCAAGGAAGCCATCAACGCCTTGGGCTACCAGAACATATCGGGCAACATCGAAATCGGCGGCACCTGGCAGCCGAGCGACGGCAAGATGGACCTGTCGAAATACGACATCTCGGTCGAGAATGCCGGCACGCTCGGCATGACGTTCGGCCTCGGCGGCTACACGGTCGACTTCGTCAAGTCGATGCAGGAGATGCAGAAGAAGCTGGCGGCGCAGCCCGAAGGCGCCGACAATTCGGCGCAAGGCATGGCCATGCTCGGCCTGTTGCAGCAGCTTTCCTTCAACAGCGCCTCGGTCCGCTTCGACGACGATTCGCTGACCGGCAAGGTGCTTGAGTATGTCGGCAAGCAGCAGGGCATGTCGGGCAAGGACATCGCCAACCAGGCCAAGGCGATCGTGCCGTTCGGCATGGCGCAGCTCAACAATCCGGAACTGACGGCCGAAGTGACGGCAGCGGTGAGCACGTACCTCGACGATCCGAAGAGCCTCGAGATTTCCGCCGAGCCGCCGGCAGCGGTGCCGTTCGCGCTGATCATGGCGGGTGCGATGTCCAACCCGCTCGACCTGCCGAAGACGCTCGGCGTCCACGTCAAGGCCAACGAAGACTGATCGAGCGAAAGCTCGAAAAGCAAAAGCCCGGCAGCGAAAATGCCGGGCTTTTTTGTTGGGTTATTGAATCGGAAGAATCGGTTCGGGCGGTTTGTTAAAAGGCCGCTGGAGCTTCGCGATCAAGCGTCCTTCTTCACCGCCGCGACGCGCAGCGACAGCTCGCGCAACTGCTGCGGACTGGCTTCCGAAGGCGCACTCATCAACAGGTCGTAGGCCTGCTGGTTCATCGGGAACATGGTGATTTCGCGCAGGTTCTTGGCGCCCACCAGAAGCATGACGACGCGGTCGACGCCAGCCGCCATGCCGCCATGCGGCGGGGCGCCATACTGGAAGGCGCGGTAGAGGCCGCCGAAGCGCTCCTCGACCGTGGCGCGATCAAGCCCGACCGTCTCGAACGCCTTGACCATGGTTTCCGGCAGATGGTTGCGGATACCGCCGGAGGCGATCTCGAAGCCGTTGCAGACCATGTCGTACTGGAAGGCCTTGATGCCGAGCAGGTCGTCGCCACCCAGCGCCTCGATACCGCCCTGCGGCATCGAGAACGGGTTGTGGGCAAAATCGATCTTCTTCTCCTCCTCATTCCACTCGAAGAACGGGAAGTCGACGATCCAGCACAACTCAAAGCGCTCGCGGTCGACAAGGTTCAGTTCCTCGCCGGCGCGGGTGCGCGCGGCACCGGCGAAGGCGACGAATTTCTTCGGATCGCCGGCGACGAAGAAGGCGGCGTCGCCATCGGCAAGGCCGAGCTGCTGGCGGATCGCCTCGGTGCGCTCCTCGCCAATGTTCTTGGCCAGCGGACCGGCGCCTTCAAGCTTGTCGCCTTCCTTGCGCCAGAAGATGTAGCCCAGGCCCGGCTGGCCCTCGCCTTGCGCCCACGAGTTCATCCGGTCGCAAAAGGCGCGGCTGCCGCCGGTCTTTGCCGGAATGCCCCACACTTCGGCCTTCGGATCGTTGGCCAGGATGTTGGCGAACACCTTGAAGCCGGAATCGCGGAAATGATCGGAGACGGCCTGCATCTCGATCGGGTTGCGCAGGTCCGGCTTGTCGGAACCGTATTTGCGCATCGCCACGTCATAGGGAATGCGCTGGAATTTCTGCGTGACCGGCTTGCCGTTGGCAAAAGTCTCGAACACGCCGCGCATCACCGGTTCCATGGTCGACAGCACGTCGTCCTGCTCGACGAAGCTCATTTCGAGGTCGAGCTGGTAGAATTCGCCGGGCAGACGGTCGGCGCGCGGATCCTCGTCGCGGAAGCAGGGCGCGATCTGGAAATAGCGGTCGAAGCCGGAGACCATGATCAGCTGCTTGTACTGCTGCGGCGCCTGCGGCAGCGCGTAGAAGGTGCCGGGATGGATGCGCGACGGCACCAGGAAGTCGCGCGCGCCTTCCGGCGACGAGGCCGTCAGGATCGGCGTCGAGAATTCGGTGAAGCCGACATCGGTCATGCGCTTGCGCATCTCGGCGATGATCTTGGTGCGCGCCACGATGTTTCGGTGCAGCGTCTCACGGCGCAGGTCGAGGAAGCGGTACTTCAGGCGGATGTCCTCGGGATAGTCAGGCTCGCCGAACACCGGCAGCGGCAATTCCTTGGCCGCCGACAGCACCTCGATCTCGCGGGCGAAAATCTCGATCTCGCCGGTCGGCAAATTGGCGTTGGTGGTTTCCGGAAGGCGCGCCTTGACCTCGCCGTCAACGCGGATGACCCATTCGCCACGCAGCGTCTCGGCGACCTTGAAGGCCGGCGAATCCGGATCGGCGACGATCTGGGTCAGGCCGTAATGGTCGCGCAAATCGATGAACAGCAGGCCGCCATGGTCGCGCACGCGATGCACCCAGCCCGACAGGCGAACGGAAGAGCCGACGTCGCTCTTTCTCAACTGGGCACAGGTGTGGCTGCGGTAACGATGCATTGTCATGGGTTAAAGTCCGGGGTGCTGGGTTGTGAGCCGAGCATCAAAGCCCGGTCCAAAATTTGCGCGAAAAGCGCATGGGAGGCCGGATTTGTCAAGGCGAGCCGGGTCTGGTTCATCTCTGTATGCGATCGTCAGGGTTGAAGTCTTCCGCCAGGCTTGCCGCATTGCCGCCAGAAGTGTTTATCGCGACAGTGCAGTCATCAAGTGATCTGGAGATACTTCATGCCAAAAGCCAAAGTCTCGCCGGGTGTCGGACCACATAATGGCCGTGAGTTGGAACTGATGCTTCAGAGCGACAAACCGATGGCCTTGTTCGCGGCGGAACCGGGTGTGAACGCCGAAGATGTTGGTGACGCGGGATTCAAACCGTTTGTCGAAGAAGGCCGTATCCTGAAGTTCACCCAGATTGATCCTAGAACCTCAGTGGAGGAGCGCCGCTACTGCCTGCCGACAGAAGAATGGCGCTGCAAACTGAGCTCGTTGATCTCCAGAATGTGCCGCAGCGGAGAGGCCTTTGACGTCTTCACATCGAATGATCTGGCGAGGCTTGAAGGAGCCCTTCTCGGGTATTCAAAGGAAGATGTCGAAGTGTTCGTCGCACATGCCGCGTCTTGGACTGCCCGCGCGCCGCGCTCCCTTTAAGCCAAATGGATTTCGGCGCCCTGGCGTTCGAAATCGGCGAGGATCGCGGCCGGCGCTGTCTTTTCGACCACAAGGTGGCGGATCTCCTCTGGCCGGGCGACCCGGTAGGGTGCGGCGGTGGCCAGCTTGTCATTGGTGACGGCGATGACGATGCCTGCACTGTTCTTGGCCATGGCCCGCTTCACCTCGGCCTCTGCCGAATCGAAGGCCGTCACGCCGCGCGAGGCATCGAGACCGCAGGAGCCGAGAACAAACAGGTCCGCGCCAAGCTGTGCGACGGCGGCAAGCGTGTCGGCGCCGACGCACGCGCCGAGGTGACGGTCGAACCGGCCCCCTAGCACAATAAGCTCGATCAAAGCGTGGTTTGACAGGACTGAGGCAACTTCGAGCGAATTGGTGGCGACAGTCAGATCGAGGTCGCGCGGGATGGCCCTGGCTATCGCGGCATTGGTCGAGCCACTGTCGATGAACAGGGTCTGTCCGCGCGAAAGCAATGCCACGGTCGCGCGGGCAAGCCGCGTCTTTTCTTCGACCGCATGGCCGGCGCGCAGGCCGACAGGCGTGGCGGCGAACGGTGCGGCCGCGACGGCGCCGCCATAGACGCGGCGGCATTGCCCGGCCTTGGCGAGTTCCCTGAGGTCGCGGCGAACCGTGTCTTCCGAAACGCCGAAGCGGCTTGCCAGTTCGCCGGCCAGCACCCTTCCCTCGACGGCCAGGCGATCGCGGATGATTTGATGCCGCTCATCGGTCCACATTGCATGATCCTGTTTTCTTCATGCACGTTCTTGCATGATTTGCATGTTTGTGCAAGATGTCGAGCAAATCCAGCCGGTGGCAACCGCCGGCTCCCCTGTCTTGAAAGCATCGTCATGACGTTTGGCATCAGCCTCGCTCCGCAACACCGGGTCTATGCCGGTTTTGCGATCTACTCGTTCGGCATGGGCAACATCTTTCCGCGGCTGCCCGACATCAAGCATGCCATGGGCATCGAGGACGGCACGCTCGGGCTCAGCCTGATCGGGACGCCGATCGGCACCTTGACCGCGCTGACGCTGGCGGCGCCGATCCTGGAGCGCGTCGGCTTCCGCCGTGCATTGCTCGGGCTGGTCCCGCTTTTGTCGGTAGCCTATGCCCTTGCGGTGCATGCGCCTGGGCCGCTCGCGCTGTTCCTGATGCTGATTCCGGTCGGCCTGATGATCGGCAGCGTCGAGATCATCCTCAATGTCGAAGCCGACAGGACCGAATTCCTGCTCAAGCGTCGGATCATGAACCGGGCGCATTCGTTCTGGAGCATCGGCTTTTTCGGCGCCGGCCTGTTCGGCGCGGCACTTGCGCATCTCGGCATATCGCCGCAACTGCACCTGGCGATCGTCGTACCGATGGTGGCGATTGGAATAGCGCTGTTTCTCGGCGGTTACGAACCGGCGCCGAGCCGCTTCGCCGGCAATGACGAGACGGCGCCAAGGCTGGCGCGGCCGACACTGCCGATCCTCGTCCTCGTCGCAGTGACACTGTCGGCAATGCTGATGGAAGGCGCCAGCATCGACTGGTCGGCGATCTATATGCGCACCGTGTTCGATGCAGGCCCGTTCGTCGCCGGCTTCACGGTGGCGCTGTTTGCATTCTCGCAAGCGAGCACGCGCTTCTTCGCCGACAGCTTTGTCGAGCGCCACTCGCCGAGCGGCGTGGCCCGGGTGCTGCTGGCGACGATGGCGGTAGGCGTGCTGCTCGTCTTCTTCTCGCCTGCCCCGCACATATCGATGCTGGGCTTTGCCCTACTGGGCATCGGCAGCAGTGCGATCTTTCCGCTGGCGATCTCGGCGGCCGCCCAGCGGACGGACCGCTCCGCGGCAATCAATGTCGCGGCGCTGTCGCAGATCTCCTTCGTCGCATTCCTGCTCGGCCCGCCGCTGCTCGGCTTCGTCTCCGACCATTGGGGCATCCGCTCGGCCTTCGGCATCGGCATCCCGTTTATCATCCTCAGCCTGCTGACCGCCGGCTCGCTTGGCCGAAGGGCGGCCAGCCCTGTCGCGCCGGCGGCTGGCGAAGCGTTGGCGAGGGCTCACGAAGCTTGAACGGCCGCACCTGAAAGCCACACACCTGTTGGCGGCCGGATAAGCCGCTGGCAATAGCCGCACCGATGGTTCAGAACTGCGGAGCCACCTAGATGAGAATGACGTTTCGTTGAATCGTCATACTCATCTAGCTCTTTGTCGAAGCATGATCTTTTCCGAAAACCGGTTCCCACTTTTCGGGATCATGTTCTAAGCATCGGTTCCGCATGTCCTCGATCCGCCCGCTGATCCCTCTCCTCATCGCCGCCGGCATCCTGCTTGGGGGCAATGGGTTGCAGGGCACGCTGATCGCGTTGCGTGGCGCGCAGGAAGGATTTTCCGCCTCCGACATCGGCCTGATGGGCACGTTCTATTTCGCCGGTTTCCTGCTCGGCTGCCTCGCCGTCACCCGCATCCTCAAGGCGGTCGGCCATGTCAGGACGTTTTCGGCGCTCGCCGCGACCGCCTCGGCCGGCACGCTGCTGCTGGTGCTGGTGATCGATCCCGTGATGTGGTGCGCGGTGCGCTTTGCCGGCGGCTTCTGCTTCGCCGGCCTGTTCACCGTCATGGAAGCCTGGCTGAATTCCGGCGTCGAAAACAAGGATCGCGCGCGGGTACTCGCCATCTACCGCATGGTCGATATCGGCTCGGTGACCGGCGCGCAGTTCCTGATCCCGATCTTCGGCCCCGGCGGCTTTGCCATCTTCGCCATCATGTCGATGATGATCACGCTGTCACTGGTGCCGGTGTCGCTTGGCGACCGCTCCAACCCGACGCCGCCGGAAGACGTCAAGCTCGACCTCGCGCGCGTCTGGCGAATCTCCCCGCTCGGCTGCTTCGGCTGCATCTGCGTCGGCGTCACCAACAGCGCCTTCCGCACGCTGTCGCCGGTCTATGCCGAGCAGATCGGCATGTCGGTGGCCGATGTCGTCACCTTCGTCAGCGTCGGCATCTTTGGTGGCGCGCTGATCCAGTACCCGCTCGGCTCTCTCTCCGACCGCTGGGACCGGCGGGCGGTGCTTTTGGCCACGACCTGCGGCGCGATGCTGGCGGCGCTGGCGCTGGCGTTCGTCGCCGGGGCCAATCCGACCCTCAATTTGATCATCGTCTTCATCTTCGGCAGCTTCGCCATGCCGCTCTATTCGCTGTCGGCGGCGCATTCCAACGACCGCGCCGACAAGGGGGAGTTCGTGCTGATCAACGCTGCTTTGATGCTGTTCTATTCCTTCGGCGCCATTGGCGGCCCCTTCGCGGCGTCGACGGTGATGCAGTATTTCGGACCGGGCGCCCTGTTTGTATTCAGCGCGACGGTCTATGCCATCCTCATCGCCGTCATTGTCTATCGCATGCAGGTGCGTGGCAGCGTGCCGGCGGGCAAGCGCAGCCGCTTCACGGCGCTGCTGCGCACATCGACCGTATTCGCGCGGCTGGCACGCAGGAATGGCGATTCCGACGGATCGACGGATACTTGACCGAAGGGCGGCTTGACGAAAGCGCCCACGGCTGAAATTGAAAGAGAACCTTACCCGTTACTAAAAAGCGATTTGATGCACGTCATCACCACCCAAAATGAGCTCGAGTCCGTTCTCGCCGCTTTTGAAACGTCGGATTTCGTCACCGTCGACACCGAATTCATCCGCGAAACGACGTTCTGGCCTATCCTGTGCCTGATCCAGATGGCGGCGCCCGGCGTCACCGCGCTGATCGATCCGCTATCGCCCGATATCAACCTCGCCCCGTTCTTCCGGCTGATGGCCAATGAAGCAGTGGTCAAGGTTTTTCACGCTGCGCGGCAGGACATCGAAATCATTGTCCATCTCGGCGATCTGGTGCCGCATCCCGTCTTCGACACCCAGGTTGCGGCCATGGTCTGCGGCTTCGGCGACAGCGTTTCCTACGACCAGCTGGTGCAGCGCATCACCGGCGCCCGGCTCGATAAATCCTCGCGTTTCACCGATTGGCGCCACCGGCCGCTGTCCGACAAGCAGCTCGATTATGCGCTGGCCGACGTCACTCATCTGATTGATGTCTACAAGCACCTCAGCGCCGAACTGGAGCGGGAAAACCGCGCCCATTGGCTGAACGAGGAAATGGAGGTGCTGACCTCGCGCGAGACCTACGATCCGCACCCCGAAGACGCCTGGAAGCGGCTGAAGATGCGGCTGCGCAAGCCGCAGGAGCTGGCGATCGTGCAGGCGGTGGCGGCTTGGCGCGAGCGCGAAGCCAGGGAGCGTGACGTGCCGCGCGGCCGCGTGCTCAAGGACGACGCCATATACGAGGTCGCCCAGCAGGCGCCACGCGATGGGGCAGCGCTCGGCAAGCTTCGCACCACGCCGAAAGGCTGGGAACGTTCATCGACGGCAACTGCATTGCTCGGCGCGGTCAACACCGCGCTCGCCTTGCCCCGGGAAGAGATGCCGAAGCTGCCCAAGAGCTTTCAGCCGCCCGAGGGTTCAAGCGCGGCCGCGGAGCTGCTGAAAGTGCTGTTGCGGATCGTCGCCGAGAAGGAAGGCGTCGCCTCGAAAGTGCTGGCGTCCAGCGACGACATCGACCGCATCGCTGCCGAAGGCGAAGCCGCTGACGTGCCGGCGCTGCAGGGATGGCGGCGCGCCGTGTTCGGCGAGGCCGCGCTGAAGCTGGTGCGCGGCGAAATCGGCATCAAGTTCGACAAGCGCAAGATCGCGGTGTTCGACCTGTAGCATCCGCCTTCCCCTCTCCCCTCTCCCATTGTGGAGAAGGCAAAGTCAGCGCCTGCTCAAACCAGGCCGAGCAGGTGCAGCGCGAACCAGATCCAGGCCAGCAAGAGAATGATCGCGCCCAGGTAGAAGGCGCGGCTGCGAAAGCGAAGATTGTTGCTGGTCAGGTGGACCCAGGCATGGCCATAGCGGGAAATCACGAAAATCCACATCAAGGCCAAGGTCAGATAATTGACGCCATTGGTCGCGTGGAGCGCCAGGCACAGCACGTAGAACAGCACCGGCAATTCGAACTGGTTGATGAGATTGTTGGCGACCGTGACGCTGGACGCCGGCTCGGTCGTGCGCACCTTGTATTGGCCAACCTTGGCCTCGCCTGTTTTGACCGCACCGTACCGGCGCCGGCCCATCACGCAATAGACGATATAGACGAGCAGCACCTGCGCCAGCATCGGCCAGAAGATTGCGGTCTGGCTCATGGCGTTGCCCCTGCCTTGTTGTTCATGCCTGTGGACGTCGCCGGCTGGCGACGATGAAGGCCGCGATGACGGCGACAGGTATCGCCAGAAGTACGAATTTGGTGACGATCAGCGACGAGGCGAAGGACAGCGAATCCGGATTGGCCGACAGCGCATCGGACAAAAGCCGTGCCACCGCAATGTTCTGGGCATAATCGGCGCAGGTGTAGGGCAGCACCACAACCAGCGCCAACAGCGACTGTACCTGTACGGGCAGGGCGCGAAAGGGCTTCAGCCGCCGCCCTGTGGCAAGGATCAGGCTGACCATGGTCAATGACAGCAGCGCCGGGAACAGAAGGTCAAAGGTGAGGTAGTGCCAGACGAGGATGATCTCGCTGCCGCGCCGGCCGAGCGCTGTCAGCCAGGCCATGCCCTCATCCGGCGTGAACCCTTCAAAGCGCACATCGAGCGACGACAGGCCGCCGCTCAACTGCCGGAAATAGAAGAATTCCAGCAGCGTCATGGCGATGAAAACCGCCGCGGAGGCAAAACAAAGCGCGCCCGCATGGCGCGCCAGCCGCAGCACGATCGTCGCCTGATGGCGCCAGAGCATGTGCCGCTCTGGCTGCTGGTCAGGCTCCGCCAGGATAATTCGGGCTTTCGCGGGTAATCGTGACGTCATGGGCGTGGCTTTCACGAAGTCCGGCGTTGGATATGCGCACAAAGGTGGCGCGTTCGCGGAAATCGGCGAGATCGCGGCCACCGACATAACCCATAGCGGCTTTTAGCCCGCCTGCAAGCTGGTGCAGCACGCCAGACACAGGTCCTTTGTAAGGCACCTGCCCTTCAATGCCTTCCGGGACAAGTTTCAGCGTGTCGCGCACCTCGGCCTGGAAGTAGCGATCGGCCGAGCCGCGCGCCATGGCGCCGACCGAGCCCATGCCTCGATAGGCCTTGAAGGAGCGGCCCTGATGCAGATAGACCTCGCCCGGGCTTTCATCTGTGCCTGCGAGCAGCGAGCCGATCATGGCTGCACTGGCGCCGGCGGCGAGCGCCTTGGCCAGGTCGCCCGAATATTTGATGCCGCCGTCAGCGATGACCGACACGCCGGATTTGTGCGCCGTCTCGACAGCCGACATGATTGCCGACAGCTGTGGCACGCCGACGCCGGCGACGATGCGGGTGGTGCAGATCGAGCCCGGGCCGATGCCGACCTTGACGGCGTCGGCCCCGGCATCGATCAGCGCCTGCGTGCCTTCGGCAGTGGCGACGTTGCCGGCGAGAATGCGCACCGAATTCGAGAGCTTCTTGGCACGCGTCACGGCATCGAGCACGCGCTGCGAATGGCCATGCGCGGTATCGATGACCAGAAGGTCCACACCGGCATCGATCAGCCGTTCGGCGCGCTCGAAGCCGTCATCGCCGACGCTGGTGGCGGCGGCGGCGCGCAGGCGGCCCTGCGCGTCCTTGGTGGCATGTGGGTTCAGCTGCGACTTCTCGATGTCCTTGACGGTGATCAGGCCGACGCAATTGCCTTGCTTGTCGACGACGACGAGCTTCTCGATACGGTGCTGGTGCAGCAGCCGCTTGGCTTCGTCCTGGTCGACGTTCTCCTTGACCGTGATCAGGTTCTCACGGGTCATCAACTCATAGACCTTCTGCGAAGGATCCGAGGCGAAGCGCACGTCGCGGTTGGTCAGGATGCCGACCAGGCGGCCGATCTTCTGGCCGCCGGTGCCGCCATTCTCGACCACCGGAATGCCCGAGATGGAATAGGTGCGCATCAGCGCCAGCGCATCGGCCAGCGTCGCGTCGGGGCCGATGGTGACCGGGTTGATGACCATGCCCGATTCGAATTTCTTGACCTGGCGCACCTGCTCGGCCTGTTCGGCCGGCGAGAAATTGCGGTGGATGACGCCGATGCCGCCGGCCTGGGCCATGGCAATCGCAAGCCTCGCCTCGGTGACCGTGTCCATGGCGGCCGACAGGATCGGCACATTGAGGTCGATGTCGGTGGCGATGCGGGTGCGGATATCGGTCTCACCGGGCATGACCTCGGAGTGACCGGGCTGCAGCAGCACGTCGTCAAAGGTCAGCGCCAGTGCGCCGGTGGACGTTTCAATGATTTTTGCCATGGCCAGTCCTTCGAATACGAAAAAGCGATGGGAGAATACAAAAAAGCGCTGGACCGCAATGGACAGCGCCGACTCGTTTCTTCCCTTTCAGGATTGGCGCTGGCTGGTACCACGTCGCGATGGCGTTGGAAAGAAGATGATTGCATCTCACCGCAAAGTGTTGCGGTTGTCCTGTTAGCCGCCACCAAGGCTTGCGGTCGCACAAAAGTGACAGCAAATTAATGCGACATCGGGGGAAAGGCGTGATACCGCCCACTTGTATCGGCTTGCCCCCGGCCGGCACGCAATTTTTGACCAGTCCGGACGCGTTCTTTGAACCGCATCATTCCGCTCATCCTTGCGGTCGCCTTGTTCATGGAAAACATGGATTCGACCGTGATTGCGACATCGCTGCCGGCGATCGCCGTCGACATCCACACCAGCCCGATCGCGCTCAAGCTGGCGCTGACCGCCTATCTCGTGTCATTGGCGATCTTCATTCCGATCAGCGGCTGGATGGCCGACCGGTTCGGCGCCAAGAACGTGTTTCGCGCCGCGATCGGGGTGTTCATCGTCGGCTCGATCGCCTGCGCCATTTCCAATTCGCTGCCGGCCTTCGTCGTGTCGCGCTTCCTGCAAGGCATAGGCGGGGCCATGATGACGCCAGTCGGCCGCCTGGTGCTGGTGCGCGCGACGCCAAAGAGCGAACTGGTCGCCGCCATGTCGTGGCTGACCGTGCCGGCGCTGGTTGGGCCGCTTGTCGGCCCGCCGATCGGCGGTTTCATCACCACCTTTTTCACCTGGCACTGGATCTTCCTGATCAACGTGCCGATCGGCCTGATCGGCATCTGGCTTGCCACTCGCTTCCTGCCACAGACCGATGCTGCCGAGACACCGCCGCTCGATTTCATTGGCTTCGTGCTCTCCGGGCTCGCGGCGTCGGGTGTGGTGTTCGGCCTGTCGGTTGTCAGCCTGCCCTATCTGCCGCCGATTATCGGCTTCGCCACCGTGGCCCTCGGCCTGGTGTCAGGCGCGCTGTATCTGCTGCACGCGCGGCGGGCACAAAATCCCCTGCTGGCGCTCGAACTGTTCCGCAACCAGGTGTTCCGCTCCTCCGTGCTCGGCGGCTCGCTGTTTCGCATCGGCATCGGCGCCGTGCCGTTCCTGCTGCCGCTGATGTTCCAGATCGGCTTCGGGCTGACGCCGTTCCAGTCGGGCATGATTACCTTCGTGTCGGCCATCGGCGCCATCGGCATGAAGTTCGTCACCGCGCTGATCTTCCGGCTTGCCGGCTTCCGCCGGGTATTGATCTGGGGCTCGCTGATCGCCGCCGCATCGATCGCCATATACGGCCTGTTCACGCCAGAGACGCCTTACGCGCTGATGCTGGCCACGTTGCTGGTCGGCGGCTTCATCCGCTCGATGTTCTTCACCGGCGTCAACGCGCTCTCCTATGCCGAGGTGTCGGCCGAAGACACCAGCAAGGCGACGCCGATCACGGCGGTGTTCCAGCAGTTGTCGATCGCGCTCGGCGTGGCGCTGGCCGGCGGCATCCTGGAAGTCTCGACCTCGATCCATGGCGGCCCGCTGATGCTCAGCGATTTCCATATCGCCTTCTTCATCGTGGCGGCGGTCTCGGCGGCGGCGTCAATATCGTTCATGCGGCTGGCGCCGGATGCCGGCAACGCGGTGTCGGGACATGGCCGGTTGACGACGCCGAAGACGCTGGAGCCGGCCAGATCACCGGCAGAGTGAGTTTCCAACGCTGGCGGGACAGCACCCCCCTCTGGCCTGCCGGCCATCTCCCCCGCAAGGAGGGAGATCAGATGCCGTCTCGGCCTTCGCCAATCTCCAACACCTGAAGGCTGGCGAAGCGTTGAAACCGCCAATCTCCCCACGGGGGAGATGTCCGGCAGGACAGAGGGGGTGTGCCGGATCACAACCTTATTCTAGGCCGTCCCGCCCTTTGAAGTCTTTCGCCAGCAGATACAGTTCCACCGACTCATCGCGCGACGCCGGCGGCTTGACGTGGTGCACCGAACGAAAATTCTTCTTGAGCATGGAGAGCAGCTCGTTTTCGGCGCCGCCCTGAAAGGTCTTGGCGAGGAAATGTCCGCCCGGTTTCAGCACCGACAGCGCAAAATCGGCAGCCACCTCGCACAGATGCATGGTGCGGATGTGGTCGGTTCGCTTGTGGCCGGTGGTCGGCGCGGCCATGTCGGAGAGCACGACATCGGGGTCACCGCCCAACGCTTCGGCGAGCTTTTGCGGCGCCTCTGGGTCGAGGAAGTCCATCAGCAGCACCGGCGCGCCGGGCACGGCATCCATTTCGAGATAGTCGATGCCGACGACATGTGGGTTTTCCGCGGTGGATTTCGTCCGCGCGGCCGCCACCTGGCACCAGCCACCGGGGGCCGCACCGAGGTCGATCACCTTCATGCCGGGCTTCAGCAGATGATGCTTGTCGTCGATCTCGATCAGCTTGTAGGCCGCGCGCGAGCGGTAGCCGTCGGCCTTTGACCTCTGGACGTAGGGGTCATTGATGTGGCGCTGCAGCCAGCGGCGCGACGATTCCTTCAGGCCGCTCTTCTTCTTGATCCGCGTCTTCAGCACGCGAATGCTGGCAGAACCTGGTTTTTCCGGTTTTTTGGTCATTGCCTGATTTCTTGCCCGAGCGTGATCTTTTGCGAAAACCGACTTTTCGCCTCGATTCTGTAATTGGGGATCAGAATTTCTGATCCGGGTTTTGTCGCTCGCGTCGTCGTTCCTATTTTTCTGCGGCCGTGGGTTTCATGAACGCCTTCCCCCACTCCGTCGCCGCTTCGCGGCGCCACCTCTCCCCCCTCCGGAGGGAGAGGAAAGGCGCCAGCCCGCATAGGTTCGCGCCCTTGCATAAGCTTCCGCCGTTCCTCTCCCCCGTCGAGCGGGGGAGAGGTGTCGAGCGAAGCTCGACGGAGTGGGGGTCGACCATTCACCAACATGGCACAGCTAGCTTCACGCTCGGCCTCGCCCACTGTTGCGCCAGACGCCGTCGTCGGCCATCAATTCGCTCAGAATCCCCTCGCGCAGGCCGCGATCGGCAACGCGCAGGCGCTCCGATGGCCACACGGCGCGAATGGCTTCGAGGATAGCACAGCCGGCCAGCACCAGATCGGCGCGGTCCGCGCCAATGCACGGGTTGGCGCAGCGCTGCTGGAAATCCCAGCCGACCAGCTTTTCGACCATGCGGTCGACGCTGTCGCGGTCCATCCACAGTCCGTCGACGCGGCGACGGTCGTAGCGTTCGAGATCGAGATGGACGCCGGCCAGCGTCGTCACTGTTCCGGACGTCCCCAGCAGATGGAATTTTGGGCTGGCCAGCACATGGCTCAGCCGGTCGCGGCCGTCGAAGGCTTTCAGTCGCACGGCGACATCGTCGACCATGGCGGCAAAGATCTCGCGGGTCACCGTGCGGCCGCCGAAGCGCTCGGCCAGCGAGACCACGCCGACCGGCAGCGATGTCCACGACACGATGTGGTTGGCCAGCCGCGGCGAGCGCTGGCCAGTGAGGTCGATCAGCGCGATTTCAGATGAGCCGCCGCCAATGTCGAACAGCACAACGCCTTGCGTGTCGCGCTCGACCAGCGAACCGCAGCCCGACACCGCAAGGCGGGCCTCGGTCTGACGGTCAATGATCTCGAGTTTCAGCCCTGCCTCGCGCTCGACACGTTGCAGGAATTCTACGCCGTTATCTGCGGTGCGGCAGGCCTCGGTGGCGATCAGCCGCGCCTTCCTGATCTTGCGGTTGCGCAATTTGTCACCGCAGACCTTCAGCGCCTCGACGGCGCGGTCCATCGCCGCCTGGCTCAGGTGGCCATTGGCGGTCAGCCCCTCGCCCAGCCTGACGATCCGCGAGAAGGCGTCGATGACGCGGAACTGGCCATGACGCTGCGGCACCGCGACCAAAAGCCGGCAATTGTTGGTGCCGAGATCGAGCGCGGCAAAGACCGGCAGTTCCTGCATTGGCGGCCGCTGAGTGGGCTGTTCTGGCCTGGGCTGCGGAGCCGGAGGTGCGACCAGAGGCGGGGCAGCGACGCTGACGGCCGGCGGGCCGGCTGCAACAAGGTGCGTCGATACCGCCAACTCATCGCGTGCAAAAACCTTGCGTCCGCGCCGGCGCTTGCGCCGCTTTCTCGTCTTGCCTCGCTGATGCTGGGCGTCGCCGGCCTGTCCGTCACCGGACTGAGGCCCCGCCTGGCGGGGCCGCCCGGCGGAGGGGCTCGGCCGACCTGACGGCGGCGAAGCCCTGGACACGCCCACTTCCGGCGCGCCTGCGCCGGTGTCGTGGTCTTCCACTTCGGGTCCTTCCGGCGCCGCGCGAACCGGAAACCGGACGCAGCAGGCACCTAAATGTTTTAAGTTGCCGCCAGAGTATCAGTGCCGGACCGGATCACCAAGAGCAGCGGGTCAAATTTTGCCGGCATCATGCAGCGGCAATGCTTTTGGGGTGGAATAGCGCGGCTTGTCCGGTTGAATAGCCGGCTTCAATGAGGCATTTCTGAAATGAGGGGTAGTGTTGGTGAATCGCGGGTTTTTTCGCGCCCGCCTGGGCGATGGGCAGCAACGCATGACGAGAACTCCATGAACTGGAGGCGCTATCTGTGGCCGGTCATCGGCATTGCAGCGGTGATCTTCTCGCTGCTTTTGCTGTGGCATGAGCTGCGCGGCATTTCGCTCGACGATGTCTGGGACGGCATCGTCGCCATCCCGACGCGCGGCTGGGTGCTGGCGGCGCTGAGTGCGGTGGTCGCCTATGCCTCGCTCGCCGGTTACGACCACATCGCGCTGCTGCACATCGGCAAGAAGGTGTCGTGGCTGTTCGTCACCTTCTGCTCCTTCACCACCTACGCGCTGTCGCACAACATTGGCGGCTCGGTGTTGTCGGGCGCCGTGATCCGCTACCGCGCCTATGGCACCAGGGGGCTCACCGGCCAGGATGTCGGCATATTGGTGGCGATCTGCTGGATCACCTTCGTGCTCTCCAGCCTGCTGGTCGGCGGCCTGGTGCTGGTGTTCGAACCGCAGATCATCGGCCGCTTCTCCGGCGCACCCCATCACGGGCTGTCGATCGCAGCCGGCCTCGCTTTGCTCATTCTGGTCGGCTCCTATGTCTTCGGCAGCTGGCTGCATCTGAAGCCGCTGAAAATCGCCGGCTTCCAACTGCACTATCCGGCGCTGCCGATCGTGGCGCGGCAATTGCTGATCGGCCCAATCGAACTTTTGGCAGCGGCTGCGATCATTTTCTTTGCCCTGCCCGTCGCCGGCAATCCCGGCTATTTCGTCATCCTCGGCGTGTTCCTGGTGTCATTCTCCGTGGCGCAGATCTCGCATGCGCCGGGCGGGCTCGGCGTGTTCGAGGTGGTGTTCCTCGCCGGTCTGTCCCAGATGGACCCGGTTGGCGTGCTGGCGGCACTTCTAGTGTTTCGCCTGTTCTACCTGATCATCCCGCTGCTGATCGCGCTTGGCGTGGTGCTGTTCTTCGAGCACTCGCAATACAGCCGTGGCGAGACGTAGCGCCCTGCCCGCCCGAATGGACGCACAAACCAAAAGCCCGTGATTGAAACGCAGCGCAGGCTTGACTATTTTCCGGCGGCGGCTACAAGGCACGCGCGGCTGCTTCGGCGGCCCACCAGCGCGACAGCGCCTGCTGGGGAATAGGTTAACGGTAGACCCACGGACTCTGACTCCGTTAGTCCTGGTTCGAATCCAGGTTCCCCAGCCAAACCATCTCCTTGAATTTCCTGCAAAACTTCCTCTGAGAAAACTCGGAAGAACAGGAACACGCTATGGACATCGGACGCACTGAAACCGGCACAGCCAAGGCTATCACTTCGTCGGCTTCCGCAATGACCGCTATTTTGCTGCCGCGTTCATCCATTGGAACACCATTCGGCCGGCCGTCTGCCGCTGATAACTAGGCCAGCGCGTTTATTGCCTTGCCGGTACCGGCTTAGCCCGGGACCAAAGTCCGGCTTGTGGCTGGCCTCAAGCCAGCGCAACATCACTGAGAAACCCGACGGTTGACGGCCTGGATCGCAACAGATAAGGCGGCCCAGGCTTTTGGTTTTTCGGGGGCGATGTTTGAGGGAGCAGCGCATTGTTCGTCGATTACTACGAACTGTTGGAGATCAGCCCGAACGCCAACTCGGAGACGCTTGAGCGAATATTCCGCTATTTTGCGATGCGCTATCATCCTGACAATCAGCAAACCGGAAATGAAGCCCGCTTCAGTGAAATAGTGGAAGCACACAACGTCCTGAAAGATCCGGTCAAGCGCGCCCAGTACGACATCTCCTATCGAGAGCATGCCGGTCTGCACATTCAATTGGTGGAGGAAGCAAGCGACGCCAAGGGCGTTCAGAAGGACGCCGTGGTCCAAGCCAAACTGCTTTCTCTGCTCTATGTGAAGCGCCGCCAGGATGTCAGCAACCCCGGCATTGGCGACGTCGAAATCGAACGCTTGTTAGGCTGTCCGCGGGAGCATCTCGAATTCCATCTCTGGTACATGAAGGCGAAGGGGTGGATCGCAAGAATTGAGAACGGGACAATCGCGATCACGGTTGAAGGCGTCGACCGCGCCGATTCCGAACTGCGTCGCGATACCAGCGTGCGGCTCCTGGGACCGTAGAACACTGAACCGTTGACCCAGGCTACTTGCAGGTCCGGCGGGACCGCAGCGAGGCTGTGTTCAAACAGGGATTCACATCGTCGATACCGGTTCGATCCAGAACCTGGCATGGAGGCGCTATTCGATGATCTCTCGAACGCCTTGAGCTTGCCAAGAGTCCCAGAGCGAAGAAGATCGGTGGCCGCTGGTGCGTGCACTGGCTAAGCTTCGTACAGCTTCCTGCACAAGGCCACGTCATGCCCACCGATAGCCAGTACATTTTCGAGAGCGTCGCCCAAGGATGCGTGACGCTTTCCGATGACGAGTTCGTCATCGACAGGCTGGTGAAATATGTCGGCAATGGCAGGATCCGCTGGCACGTCGAACTGCGTGGGCATCGCGTCGAGCTGACCACCGGGCAGATCAAGAAACAGCCGACCTTCCGCAGGAAAATCCTCGAACAGGCTGGTGTGCTGCCGCCCCAGCGTGCCGGCGCCGACTACCGGCGATGGGCGCTCGATCTGAGGAGGAGCGCCATCGAGCTTCCCTGGCGCGACAGGCCGGTCGATGCCGGTTTTGCCATCGACAGGCTCGCCAGCCACGGGGATGGGCGCTGGACGGTTGAATACCAGGGCAAGACCATCAAGTTCACGACGACCAAGCTGCGCAGGCAAGTCAGTTTCCGCAAACGCATGCTGGCCAAGGCCAAGGTGCTGCCGCCCGAACTGGCCCCGGCTGCCTATCGAAAGTGGATGGACTGGCTCATTCAAAACGCCACAGAGGCGGCACCGCAGGCCGGCGAAACCTCGGTCACAGAGAAGAGCTGGCTTGACGACCTGCCGGAGCTGGCGGGCTGGGAAGATGAAGCGCCGCAAGGGACCGACTAGGGCAGCGGCATATCGGAATGCCCACCAAAACTGCCCAGCGATAAGCGCCTGTTTGGCCAGGCATTCCTGCGCAGGAATTTGGTCGCCGGCCAAGCCGGCGGCCGGCGCCGCTCATCCAAGAGATTGCCTGAGAAGGCGCCGGCCCGGCGGGCATTGGGGTACCCGCCGCCGCTACATTAGCACTGGCGCATGGATCTGACATGGAGCGAACGCGGAAGCCGGCAGCCGCGGCATTACAGCAATTTTTCCCAAGACCCTGAGCCCGCAACGCTGCAGTGATTGTGGCGCCGACGTTGCAGCGTTTTGGCGCAGCTTGCCGTGGAGACAATCATGACGACGTTTCTCACCGCTCTCGGATCTGAAGGTCCCCCGGCCGACCGGGCAAAAGATATGGATCTGTATGGCTGGTTGATTGGCAGCTGGGACATGGACACGGTCCACCACCGCGACGACGGCACAATTCAGAAATGGGATGGCGAATGCCATTTCGCCTGGGTGCTCGAAGGCCGCGCCATTCAGGACATCTGGATCAGGCCCAGGCGCCCTGCCCCCTCCACCATGTATGGCACGACCTTGCGCATCTTCGATCCCGGGATCGGCGGCTGGCACATCATCTGGAGCGATCCGCTCAACCAGGACTATTCGCGCCAGATCGGGCGGGCCGAGGGCCAGGACATTGTCCAGATCGGGGCCGACTCGCGCGGTCTGCAGGCCCGGTGGCGGTTCACCGAGATCACTTCCGACAGCTTTCACTGGATCGGCGAGGAGAGACGCGCGGAGAGCGACCCCTGGCGCGTGACGTATGAGCATTTCGCGCGCCGTTCCTGAAGCACGGCTGCGCGTTCGCCGCCAGCTGTATCAGCCGGCCGTCTGGTGCCCAGCACCTTGGCCTTGCCGGTTGGGCTGAGATCGGGCGAGGTACAAAACATATATTAGCGCGAGCGCAACTAAAACCAAGCGAGTATCTCAAAGTCCGCCGAGAGAAGTGCGCCCAATAATCTCATATGTACTGAGCGCGAACAGAGGCTAGACAAGCGAAGATTCCAATAGCATTGTTGTCAATGGGACGGGGCTCGACCGGCAAGCGCAAACGATGCTTGTCGGTGGTTGGCACAAGCTAAACCGTACAGCCGTAATTGCCACGGTTGTAAGACAAGGAGTCCCAACGATGCCGAACCCAAGCCAGACCAGCGATCAATGGTGGGTCAACGACCAGACGCCGGACAATCCGTATGGCAAAAGCGAAGATTACGGCGCCTTCCTCGACTACCTCGGAGCGCTGGACCGGTCGCTGACGCCGGCGATCGCGGCGGGAACGCTTCGGATCAATGTCTCTGACCTCAACGACCATCCCGAGTACAAGGCCGCCGCGATCGGCGCCTTGCAGATGTGGGCCTCGGTCACCCCTCTGAAGTTCGAAATCGTCGACAATGCGCCATACAATAGCGCAACGGACTGGATGCAGGTTGTCAGCCCGGAACTGGGCGAGGAGGACGACGGCAGCGCCTATTCCAACGACCGCTATGTCAGCATAGGCCAGCGTTTCCACGACACCGAGCACAACAAGACCGATATTGGCGGCTATGTGTTCGATTCCTTCATCCATGAATTCGGTCATGAGTTCGGCCTGAACCATCCCGGCCTCTACAATTACAGCGGTCCCGGCGGCGTACAGATCAATTACCTGAACAATGCGACCTGGACCTACGACCGTCAGCAATACAGCGTCATGTCCTATTTCGACGGGATCGATGTCGGCGAACCCACCCGCTGGTCGGCGGCAACGCCGATGATGGCCGACATCGAAGCCGTCATCCGCCGCTTTTTCTCGACCGTCGACGAGAACGGAGTGCGCACCTACCAGCATATCGACCTCAACACGGGCGACAACGTCTACGGCTTCGGCAGCACACAATATGGCTACCAGCTGACCTCCTCGGGCATGCAGCACGATGTCGGTTTTGTGATCCATGACACCGGCGGAACCGACACGATCGACTTCTCGGGCTCCACGGCCGGCACGATCCTTGACCTGCGGGCGGGACAGTTCTCCAGCGTCAACGGCCACAGCAACAATGTGTCGATCTTTGCCGGCCACAACGCCGATGGCACTGACTATTACATCGAGAACGGCATCGGCAGCAGCCATGACGACGTCCTGATCGGCAATGACGGAGACAACGTGCTGGATGGCCGCGGCGGCGGCGACCGCATGGCCGGCAATGGCGGTGACGACACCTACTTCGTCGATTCCCTCGACGACATCGTGCGCGAGGAAGCCAATGGCGGCGACGACACGGTCATCCTGATGTCCAGGAGCCTGCGGATCGGCAACATCGCCAACGTCGAACACATCATCTACGCCGACGAGTCGACACCCCAGCCGGGAGATGGCGGCGGCGAAACGCCTCCCATCATCGGCGACAACACGATGACCAGCGTCATCATCGGCGACAATGGGAACAATTCGCTCGACGGCGGCGCCGGCAACGACACGATCTTCGGCCAGGGTGGCGATGACCTCATCATCGGTGGCCGCGACTCGCTCGCCAGCCGCGACATCAACAACACCATCGACGTCGCCGACCTTCCCGACCAGACCGAGAGCGACGACGGCAACGACACGCTCTATGGCGGCAATGGCAACGACACCATCCTCGGCGGCCAGGGCAACGATATTCTCGACGGCGGCAACGGCGACGATACGCTGAGCGGCCAGGACGGCGTCGATATATTCAGGGGCGGCGCGGGCGTCGACACGGTCGACTACAGCAAGGAAAGCCCGTTCCAGTTGCTCGTCAACCTCGAGACGAACGTTGCCAATGGTGGCACCGGCACGGGCGACACCTTCTACAGCATCGAGAACCTGATCGGGTCTGATGACCGCATCGACCGTTTCATAGGCACGTCCGCGGCAAATCATTTCTGGGGCCGGGGCGGCGGCGACTACTTCAATGGCGGCGCCGGCAACGACATACTTGATGGCGGCAACGACGGCGACATCCTCTACGGTGAAGGCGGCAACGACACGATCATCGGCGGCGCCGGCCAGGACTATCTGGATGGCGGCGCCGGTATCGACACGGTCGTCTACGAAGGCAGTTCCTCGGGTGTGACGATCGACCTCGCCAATGGCACGGCCAATGGCGGCGACGGCGATGGCCCGGTGCAGATCGTCGGGCGCGGCACCGTTATCCGGCACGACATCCTCGTCGGCTTCGAAAATGCCGTCGGTTCATTCTTCGATGACCATCTGATCGGCAACGCCCAGGCCAACAATCTCTCCGGCGGCGCGGGCAACGACACGCTGACGGGCGGCGGCGGCGCCGACACATTGAATGGCGGCGCCGGCAGCGACACGGCGGACTATGCCGACGCGACCAGTGGGCTCAGCCTCAAACTGGGTGGCGGCAAATCCGGGGGCGACACCTATATATCGATCGAGAATCTGGCCGGTTCGGGCTTCAACGATCACCTGACGGGCGACGGCTCGGCCAATGTGCTGACCGGCCAGGGCGGCGCCGACAAGATCGACGGCGGCGGTGGCGATGACACCCTGCTCGGCGATTTCGCCTATCAGGGCGATGCTCCGCCACGCCCGGGTATGGGCACCGGCTACGCCACGCTCGGACCGGACGCGACGAACAATTCGACCTCAACTGCCTTCGACATCTCGAACAACTTCTCGCTGGCCGCCGACCCCGACATTTTCGATTCGACGACCACGCTTCACACGACCGTCAACGCCACCGGAAACGGCCTGGGCGCGTATTACAGCGTCAACCTGGCGGCCGGCACGATCATCACCATCGACATCGATGGAATTGCCGACCCCAACGTCCATGACAGCATCGTCAGGCTGCTGGACAGCGATGGCAATGTCGTCGCCCAGAACGACGATGGCGGCGACGACCCCGGCTCCACAAATGGCAGGGATTCGAGCACGAGCTTCATCGTCCAGGAGACCGGAACCTACTATATTCTGGAAGGCCGCTGGTCGGACACGGCTCCGGGGGATGGCTGGGTGGAAGAGGTGCCGGTGGGCTCGACATACAAGGTGAACGTATCGGTCGAATTCCCGCCCGCGCCGGCTCAGCCGGGCGTTGCGGGCGCCGACACGCTCAACGGTGGCAGCGGCAACGACCTGCTGGATGGCGGGCTGGCTGCCGACACGCTGACCGGCGGCGCGGGCCAGGACTATTTCCGCTTCTCGACAGAACTCGGGAACGGCAATATCGACTGGATCAAGGACTTCAAGGTCGCCGACGATACGATCCTGCTGGACAACCTCATCTTTGCCAGTGTTGGCGGCGATGGCGCCCTCGCCCTGGGCTCATTCTACAAGAGCGCAGCCGGTGCTGCTCATGATGCCGACGACCGCATCATCTACGACACCGACAGTGGAATATTGTCTTACGACGCCGATGGTTCCGGACAGGAAGCAGCCATTCAATTTGCGCACCTGAACACAAACCTGGATCTTTCGGCTGCAGACTTCATTGTCATCTAACGCGTTACCAGGAGGGGTGCTGCCAGGCTCCCTCCTGAACAGCGTCGCGTTGAAACGGATAGAGGCGACGCGTTTTTAGTCTTCGGTTTTGTGCATGCCACGGGTCCACGTTTGGGCAACATGCATTGGTACGACGCTGGTCACCCCTGTGCAGCTGGCAGAGGTAACGCAGCGAAAAAGGGAGAGTACGGATGACCGACCGCCGCACAGTATTGATGGCCGCCGGAGTCGCGGCTGTCGCTGCGGCCGCCGGGGCAGCGGCTGCGCAATCGACCGATATTCATGGCGCGGTCACCTTCGTGGGCGGCAAAACTATCCCGGAAGGCCATCTCGAGATCTACCTCGAGGACCCCGCCATTCAGGACAGTGCGCGACATCGCGCCGCGAAAACGAGCCTCAAAAGCGAGGGCGACTCAAAGACGATAGAATTTTCGTTGCCCCTGCCCGCAAGCTCGACTGCTTCACCAACGCTGCAGGTCGTTGCGCGCCTGGAGCGTGCGGACGGCTGGCTGCTCGCGCGAGGCAGCGCACAGTTCGAGGCGGGCTTGCCCGTCCATGTCATACTCAAGGCAGTTATGTATTGAGGGGCGAGATGCCATATTCTGATTGCGAGCCTGCATGCAGCTGACGCCATCGCCGCCGCTTACGCTGGTCGGAATTCTGTCGTCCTTTCGACGTGCTTTTTCGGGCATTGTCCTGATGAGCGGGGTCGTCAACGTGCTGACCCTGACGGGCTCGTTCTTCATGTTGCAAGTCTATGACCGGGTCGTTCCGGGCCGCAGCGTGCCGACGCTGGTCGGCCTGGCGGTGCTTGCGGGAACGCTGTTCGTGTTTCAGGGGGTGCTGGAGCTGATCCGCTCTCGCCTGATGGTGCGACTGGGACAGGGGTTGGACGCAAAGCTGAGCCCGTCGGTCTATTCGGCGCTGATGCGCCTGCCGCTGCGCGCCAAGCCTTCCGGTGACGGACTGCAGCCCTTGCGGGACCTGGACCAGGTTCGCGCCTTTATCGGCAGCGCCGGACCGACCGCGCTGTTCGACCTGCCATGGATGCCGCTCTATATCGGCATCTGCTTTATCTTTCATTTCTGGATCGGCGTTACCGCGCTTGCCGGCGCTGTTGTCCTGTTTGCGCTGACGCTTCTGGCCGAATTCCGGACCCGCGGTCCGACAAGGATCGCTGGACAGCACGCAGCCGTCCGAAGCACGTTGGCCGAGGCGACAAGGCGCAATGCCGAAGCCATGCAGGCCATGGGTTTTGGCGGGCGTATCGCCGAGCGCTGGCATGTCGTCAATGCCGAGTACCTGAACGCCCATGCGGCGGCCAGCGATGTGGCGGGAACGCTTGGCACGATTTCCAAGATCCTGCGATTGATGCTGCAATCCGCCATGCTGGCGATCGGCGCTTATCTGGTGATCAAGCAAGAGGCGACCGGCGGCATCATGATCGCAAGCTCGATCATGATGGGCAGGGCGCTGGCTCCGATCGAACTGGCGATAGCGCATTGGAAGGGTTTCATTGCGGCGCGGCAAAGCTGGGCACGCCTGAAGCAGCTGTTGGCTGCGCTGCCGGAAGGCGCAACCGGCGTAACCCTGCCCGCGCCGGTCAGCGCGCTGGTGGTTGAGAATGTCAGTGTCGCGCCACCGGGCGAACAGAAGCCGGTGGTGTGGGATGCCAGTTTTTCACTGGCCAAGGGATCGGGCCTGGGGGTCATCGGTCCGAGCGCTTCCGGCAAATCGTCGCTGGTGCGTGCGCTTGCGGGTGTCTGGCTACCGGCGCGGGGCGCCGTGCGGCTGGACGGCGCGACGCTTGACCAGTGGCCGAGCGAGGAGCTCGGCAAACATATCGGCTATCTGCCGCAGGATGTGCAGCTGTTCGACGGATCGATTGCGCAGAACATCGCCCGCTTCGACCCGGATGCGTCATCCGACATGGTGCTTGCGGCGGCCAAGGCCGCCGGCGTGCATGATCTCGTGGTGCATCTGGCCGACGGTTACGATACAAGGGTCGGCGAAGCTGGTGCTTCGCTGTCGGCCGGGCAACGGCAGCGTATCGCCCTTGCGCGCTCCCTCTATGGCGATCCGTTCATGGTCATCCTGGACGAGCCGAATTCCAATCTCGATGCGGACGGTGAAGTGGCCTTGTCCGCCGCCATCCAGGGCATCAGGGACCGCGGCGGAATCGTTATCGTCGTCGCGCACCGATCCACTGTCCTGGCCAATGTCGATACGGTGCTGGTGATGGCCAATGGGCATGTGCAGGCCTTCGGCCCGAAAGATGAGGTGCTGAACAAGGTTTTCCGAACGGCAGCACCGCTCAAGGTCGTTGCCGCCGCGGAGAGAGGCATTCCGGCATGAGCGAGGACAGAAGCGCTTTGCATCATAAGCAGGTCCACCGCTATCTCGTGGCCGGGGTTGCTACCTGTCTGCTGCTTGTCGGAGGTGTTGGCGGCTTGGCGGCCGTGACCAAAATGTCGGGTGCGGTGATCGCAGCTGGTCGGCTGGTGGTCGATTCCAATGTAAAGAAGGTTCAGCATCCGACGGGCGGCGTGGTCGGCGAGATCAGGGTGCGTGAAGGCGACCGGGTCAAAGCCGGCGATATTCTGGTGCGCCTGGATGAGACTACAACGCGCGCCAATTTGGCGATCGTCTCAAAAGGTCTGGACGAGTTTTATGCACGGTTGGCGCGCCTGGAGGCGGAGCGTGACGGCAAGGACACGATCAGCTTTCCGGAGGTTTTGACATCGCGGCGCGACGAAGCTGGTGTCGCCGCATCGATGGCCGGAGAACAATCACTGTTCGATTTCCGGCGCCAGGCGCGATCCGGCCAGCGATCGCAATTGCGCGAACGGATCGCCCAGTTGACGCAGGAGACCGCCGGCCTGACCGAGCAGTTGCAGGCCAAACGCCGCGAGATCGAGCTGATCCAGATCGAGTTGGAAGGCGTGCGGTCGCTCTGGCATCGCAAGCTGATAGGGATCGAGCGCATGACGGCGCTGGAACGGGACGCGGTGCGGCTCGAAGGCGAGCATGGGCAGTTGACGGCGGGAATTGCCCAGGTGAAAGGCAAGGCGTCCGAGATCGAACTGCAGATCATCCAGATCGACCAGGATCTTCGCAGCGAGGTCGCGAACGACTTACGCGAAGCGCAAGGGAAGATCTCCGAGTTCGTCGAACGCAAGGTGGCGGCCGAGGACCAGCTGAAGCGCATCGATCTGCGCAGCCCGCAGGATGGCGTGGTGCTGCAGCTGGCCGTGCATACGATCGGCGGGGTCATCACGCCCGGCGAACAGGTGATGCAGATCGTACCGGTTACGGACGACCTGACCGTTGAAGCGCATATTGCACCGCAGGATATCGACCAGGTGACGATGGGCCAGAATGCGATTTTGCGCCTGTCGGCCTTCAACCGGCAAACCACGCCGGAACTGACCGGAACGCTGTCGCGGATCTCGGCGGATCTCACCACCGAAGAGCGCACCGGAGCAGCCTTCTATGTTGCGCGGGTGACGCTGCCGAAAACCGAGGTCGCCAAGCTGCGCGGCCTGGCGTTGGCGCCGGGCATGCCGGCCGAAGTGTTCTTCCCGACGGGCGATCGGACGATGCTTTCCTATCTGGTGAAGCCGCTGTCGGACCAGATCGAGAAAGCTTTCCGGGAAGAATGAAGCCGCACCCTTGAGAGCTGGAGCACCGGGACCGGCTGGCTGCCGGTCCCGAAGGGTTAGCCCTACTCTGCCGCCTCGTAGCCCGCTATGCCCTTGATCTCAAGGAAATCCTCGAGCCCGTATTCGGCATATTCGCGGCCGTTGCCGGATTGCTTGTAGCCGCCGAAGGGCAGGCCGGCGTCCCACTGGGGATAGTTGATGTAGACGTTGCCGGTGCGCATGCGGGCGGCGACCTCGCGGGCCTTCTGGATGTCCTTGGCCTGGATGTAGGAGGCCAGCCCATAGACAGTGTCATTGGCGGTGCCGACCGCCTCTTCGACGGTGTCATAAGGCATGATTGCCAGGACCGGCCCGAAGATTTCTTCCCTGGCGATGCGCATGTCCGGCGTGACGTCGGCAAACACGGTCGGGCGGACGTAATAGCCGCGGTTGAGCTCGGCCGGGCGGCCGGGGCCACCGGCGACCAACGTCGCACCTTCGTCTATGCCGGCCTGGATCAGGTCCTGAATCTTGTCGAACTGAAGCTGGCTGACCACCGGGCCGAGCTTGGAACCGGCGGCATCAGCGGGGCCAACGGTGAATTTTTCCGCCGCCGTTTTGGCATAGGAGGCCGCCTCGTCATGGCGGTCGCGCGGCACGAACATGCGCGTCGGCGCGTTGCAGGACTGGCCTGAGTTGCTGAAGCAGCCGGCGACGCCCTTGCTGACGGCCTTTTCCAGATCGACATCGGGGAACAGGATGTTGGCCGACTTGCCGCCAAGTTCCTGATGCACGCGCTTGACCGTGTCGGCGGCCGCCTTGGCAACCAGAATGCCGGCGCGGGTCGAGCCGGTGAACGACATCATGTCGATGTCGGGGTGGCTGGACAGCGCCTGGCCGACGCCCGGGCCGTCGCCATTGACGAGGTTGAAGACGCCCTTCGGCACGCCGGCCTCGTCGATGATCTCGGCGAAGATGATGGCGTCGAGCGGCGCGATTTCCGACGGCTTCAGCACCATGGTGCAGCCGGCGGCGAGTGCCGGACCGACCTTGCAGGTAATCTGGTTCAGCGGCCAGTTCCACGGCGTGATCAGGCCGACGACGCCGATCGGCTCCTTGACGATCAGGTTCGGGCCCTTGACGTGGCGGAATTCGAACGACTTCAGCACTTCGGCGATCTTTATGAGATGCGCCAGCCCGATACCGACCTGGCTGTCGAGCGCCATCTGGCGCGGCGCGCCCATCTCGCGCGACACGGCCAGCGCCAGATCGGCGCTGCGCTTCTTGTAGACCTCGATGACGCGGTTGAGGATGTCGAGGCGCTCTTCGGCCGAGGTGAAGCCGTATGTATCGAAGGCGCGTTTTGCCGCGGCCACTGCCTTGTCGACATCGGCCTTGGAGCCGAGCGAAATCTGCGCGAAGGCATCCTCGTTGGAGGGGTCGATGACATCGAAACTGTTGGGCACGACCGGATCGACCCAGGCGCCATCGATATAGAACTGCAGATTGTGAGACATGGACTTCTCCCTGGGGTCGCCAGCAAATGTGGGGTGATCGTCGTATTCTTCTAGAGATAACGATGCGCAAACGGTGCTGTCAAACGCCAGCGCCAAATGCAAGGGGCCAAGCGATTGAGCCAGACCTGAGGCGGTCGGGACTGCAAGCGCTAAAGCAGTGTATGGCCGGCGTCTGTCAGAAGAACGGCGGCCCTTGGCGCATCAGCGGCCTTCACCAGCAGATGGTCGCCGTCGAAGGTCGATACCAGGAAAATGCCCAGTTCGTTTTCCGACAATGGCTTTATCACCGACAGCACGATGCCTGTTTCGTCGAAGGCAAAGGGACCCTGGAGTTTCAGGGCGACCCAGTCCCTGTCGTGCTTCACGCCGTCCGGAACCCGCTCCTGAAGGCAAACGACCGAAAGCTCGTCCTCGGTCCTCGTGATGCTGACGAAGCCCGGCCCGTCGGCCCAGCCGGGAATGCTGTCTTTTGCTTCGAGGCGCGAAACCGCGTACCGCCCCGGGAGTGGTTTCAACCGGACCCTGATTGCCATCCGAACCTCCCCTCTTTGTCGGCGATCACGCCAGCCGCTTGCTCATATAGACCGTCATGCCGTTCATGAACGGCTCTTCGCGGTCGATCGTGTAGCCGTGCTTGCGGTAGAGCGACACATTGGCCTCGAACGCGCCGTTGGTCAAAAGGCGCAATTCGCGGCGGCCGGCCGTGCGTGCCTTCTCTTCGGCCCGTTCGAGCAACAGCCGGCCGATCCCCCTGCCCTGCGCGTGCGGTGCGACGCAAACATTCTCGATCCACAGGTGATCGTCCTCCAGCATGGTCTCGATCATGCCGACGATGCGGCCGTCCTCGACAGCGAGATCGAAGGGATGTTCCGCAATTGCCTTGTCATAGTCGGCGCGCATCGGCATCGGCTCGCGGCCGATTACCGGCACCCATCTGGCATAGGCGGCGCGCACGATGTCCCTGATCGCGGCGGCATCGGTGGGCTCGGCCGGCCGAAACCGGATGGAAGAATCCATAACAATGCTCCAGACATGAAAAACCCCGCCGGTGGACGATGCGGCGGGGCTGGAAACGAACGAACCGGACTTATCGTGCCGGCCTTTGTCGTCGCGCAATCAGCTTGCCGCTCCGCACCGTGCAGAGGCGACGTCGCTTGGCGATGGCGAGCGAGAAAACGAACATGGCGCCAAGCTGGAGCAGGAACATCGGCGCGTCAAGATTTTGGAATTGGCCCAGCCTGTCCGACACAGTGGCACTTGGTCAAGGCCAATCGTTCGAAAAAATCGATCATTATGACCAAAACAATTCGTTGGTAAGATTGATTCTGGAATGGCATTCCTCCGGCGTACTCGCTTGGAGCATCGCATTGTCTTCCGTCACCCACATCGCGAACGAAATTCCGAAAAGCCTGATTTCCGCCGATCTGGCCGCGGGCCGCAAGCGGCTCGACCAGGTGTGGAACGGCATCATTCCCGGCATCGTGCTGGTGGCGATGATCACGGCGGTCGCCTTCTCCGCTCACAATGTCTCCGGCTTTGCGCTGTTCAGCCCGATGATCCTCGCCGTCGTCGCCGGCATGATCTATTCCAACGTGCTCGGCACGCCCGCGCATGCCAAGGCGGGCATCGCTTTTTCGCAAAAGCGCCTGCTGCGCTTTGCCATCGTGCTGCTCGGCTTCCAGCTGACGCTTGGCCAGGTCGTTTCAATCGGCGCCAGCGGCGTCGGCATCGTGGCGCTGACACTCGGCGCAACCTTCGTCTTCACCATCACGCTCGGCCGCCTGCTCGGCGTCGATCGCAAGCTGGCGCAGCTGATCGCCGCCGGCACATCGATCTGCGGCGCTTCGGCCATTGTCGCCACCAACATCGTCACCGATGCGCGCGACGAAGACGTCACCTACGCCGTCGCCTCGATCACGCTGTTTGGCACAATCGCCATGCTCGGCTTTCCGCTGCTGGCGCCTCTGCTCGGCCTCGACCAGCATGCGTTCGGCCTGTGGGCCGGCGCCTCGATCCACGAGGTGGCGCAGGTCATCGGCGCCGGTTTCCAGAACGGCGCCCAGTCCGGCGAGATCGCCACCGTCGCCAAGCTCACCCGCGTCGCCATGCTGGCGCCGATGGTCATCGCGCTCGGCATGATGGCGCGGCGCAAGAGCAACCGGTCAAGCGATCAATCCGGGGCGCGGCCGCCGATGCCGTGGTTCGTCGCCGCCTTCATCGCCGTCGTGGCGCTGAACAGCCTGGTCACGGTACCGGCCGAAGTGAAGTCGGCGATGGCGCTCGGCACCACCATGATGCTGACCATGGGGCTCGCCGCCATGGGCCTGCAGGCCAACATTTCGCAGCTGCGCTCGCGCGGCCTGCGCCCGCTGGCGCTCGCCTTCTCGGCCTTCCTGTTCATCGGTTGCTTCAGCCTGATGCTGGTGAAGTTCGCTTAATCCTCGAACGAACTCGCCGCGACATAGATCGCGGCCAGCGCCTCGATGCCGGCCTGGTCTTCCTTGTCGAAGCGGCCGGGCATCGGGCTGTCGAGGTCGATCAGGCCGAAGACACCGTCATTGTCCCTGAGCAGCACGACCAGTTCCGAGCGCGACTCCGCGTCGCAGGCGATATGGCCGGCAAACTCGTGCACATCCTTGACCAGCATCGACATTTCGAGATCGATCGCGGTGCCGCACACGCCCTTGCCGACGGCGATGCGCACGCAGGCCGGCTTGCCCTGGAACGGCCCGAGCACCAGCTCCTCGTCGGAGGCCAGGAAATAGAAACCGGCCCAGTTGAGATCGGGCACCATCTGGAAAATCAGCGCCGATGTGTTGGCGGCATTGGCGACCGAGTCGCTCTCGCCCTCCAGCAGCGCCTTCAACTGGGTGGCCAGTTCGCGGTAGAAGGCCGGCTTGTCGGTGCTGTCGATGGCCTGGGCCGCAAACATTTGATGTCTCCGTTGCCGGCGGGCCAACAGGCCCGCTATATCTCCTGTCTGCCACCAATGAGGCGATTGGGAAATACACAATTGTGAATACCACCCTTGCCAGCCGAAGACAGGACCGGGTGCAACCGGCAGCGAGCGAAAGCCCCCTCACCTTCGCCGTGCTAGTCTTTCCCGGCTTTCCGATGATGGCGTTCAGTTCGGTGATCGAGCCACTGCGCGCCGCCAATATGCTGGCCAAACGGGATTGTTATCGCTGGGTGATCGTCGGCGCCGACCAGGGCACGGTCGAAGCGTCCAACGGGGTTGTCATACAACCGGGATTCTCAGCCTCCGGCGCGCCCAAGGTCGACCGCATCGTCGTCTGCTCGGGCGGCAATGCGGACTTGCTTGTCGCCGACGACGCGGTTGCCTGGATGCGCAAGAGCCTGCGGGGCGGCGCCCATATTGGCGCGGTGGCCGACGCGGCGTTCTTCCTCGCCAGGGCCGGCCTGCTCGACGGCCATGCCTGCACCTTGCACTGGACCAGCCAGGCGGCCTTCACCGAGGCCTTTCCGGACATCGAGTTGAGGCGTGATCTCTACGTCATCGACCGCAAGCGCTTCACCTCGGCCGGCGGCGTTGGCAGCCTCGACATGATGCTGGAGATCATCACCAAGGACTATGGCGCAGAACTCGCGGCCGGCGTCGCCGAATGGTTCGTGCACAGCCCATTGCGCTCGAGTGTCGACCGCAAGCTGATGCCCCTCAGACTGCGCACCGGCGTCCAGAACGAGCTGGTGTTGTCGGCCATCGCCATCATGGAGGATGCGGTCGAGGAACGGCTCGGCATGGCGGAGCTGGCGGCAAGGCTCGGCGTGTCGCCCGACAAGCTCGAGCGCAATTTCCGCGCCGAACTCGGCATCTCGCCCAATGGCTACTACCGGCGGCTAAGGCTGCGGCGCGCTGCGGATTTGCTCGCGCATTCGACGCTGATGGTGCGCGACGTGGCGCTGGCGTGTGGGTTTGCCTCGATGTCGAGCTTTGCCCGGGCGTTTCGGGAGGAGCACGGACACGCGCCGAAGGCGATGCGGCGGCATTAGCTCTTCGATTTGTCGAATATTGAAACGCTGGCGGGACAGCGCCCCCCTCTGTCCTGCCGGACATCTCCCCCACTTGGGGGGAGATCAGATGTCGCCTCGGCTTTCGCCAATCACCAATGTTGCAGAGCGAGCGGGACGCGAAAGCTGCTAATCTCCCTCCTTGTGGGGGAGATGTCCGGCAGGACAGAGGGGGGCGCGAAGGATCGCGACATGCTCTTTGTACCCCGCGGCATTTCGCACGACATCTGCGGATTTCCGCACAGCCTTTGCCCAATGCCCAGCTATGTTCGAGCCTTCAGGAGGCGCACCCATGAGCATCGTCGTATTCGACCCCGACAGCACCGAGGATGTGGATTTTAGGGATCGCATGCGCCACCCGGCCGCGGCTGATTCTGCCGGCGGCATGTGGCTGTCGGACACCGAGCCGTCCTTCATCGATGCCGACGCGCTGCGCAAGGGAAGGCTGGCCAAGCTGCGCGGCTGGATGCGCGAGGCCGGCTATGGCGGCGTCGTGCTGTTCGATCCCTACAACCAGCGTTACGCCACCGGCTCGCGCAACATGTTCGGCTATTTCCTGCGCAACTCGACGCGCTATTTCTTCATCCCGACCGAAGGGCCGATCGTGCTGTTCGAGTACCCGCAGAGCTACCATGTCTCGATGGTGCTCGACACGATCGACGAAGCGCGGCCGTCCAAGCTGGTGTGGTCTTCGGTGTCGGGCCGCGACGACGAGACCGCCGGCCCCTTCGCCGACGAGATCGCCGAGCTCCTGAAGAAGCACGGCGGCGGCTCGATGAAGCTCGGGCTCGACCGCTGCAGCCATCTGCAGGCGCTGGCATTGGAAAAGCGCGGCTGCGAGGTCAGGGATTGCCAGGGCGAAATCCTGGCGGTGCGGGCGGTGAAGACGCCGGAGGAAGTGAAATGCCTGCAGGTGTCGATGGCCGGCGCGGAAGCCGCAGTCTACGCCGTGCGCGAAGCGATCAAGCCCGGCGTGTCCGAAAACGAGCTGTTCGCCATCATGTATGGCGAGGTCATTCGGCAAGGCGGCGAGTTCATCGAGACCCGGCTGCTGACCTCGGGACAGCGCACCAATCCGTGGTTCAACGAGGCCAGCGGCCGCAAGATCCGGCCGGGCGAGCTTCTTGCCCTCGATACCGACACGATCGGCTGCTACGGCTATTATTCGGACTTCTCGCGCACCTTCCGCTGCGGGCCGGGCAAGCCGACCGACTACCAGAAATCGCTCTACCGGATGGCGCACGACCAGGTTCAGCACAACATTTCGATCGTCAAGCCGGGCATGGCGTTTCGCGAGATCGCCGAAAAGGCGTGGAAAATCCCGGACCGTTTCGTCGACCAGCGCTATACCTCCGTCATGCACGGCGTCGGCATGCATGGCGAAACGCCGTTCATTGCGCACGCCATGGACTACGAGACTTACGGTCGCGACGGCATTATCGTGCCCGGAATGGTGGTCAGCGTGGAAAGCTATATCGGCGAGAAAGGCGGCCGCGAGGGCGTCAAGCTGGAGGACGAGATCCTGATCACCGAGACCGGCACCGAATTGCTGTCGCGCTTTCCCTATGAGGACGAGTTTCTGGCAGGGGCCGCCTAGATGAAGGCACCGATCTCGATCAGACGCGGCACGGTGGCCGCGGTGTTCATCGACCTCCAGGAAGAACATCGGCAGGACAAGCGCTATCTGGTCGAAGGCTATGGCGAGGTGCTGGCCAACGTCCAGCGCCTGCAGGCGGCGGCGCGGCGCAACTTCGTGCCGCTCTACCACTGGGCCTATATCGTCGATACCGCCAAGGCGCGGCCGTTCCACCCGCTCGATGCCGACGGCAAGTCCGCCTTTTCCGACAAGAGCGATCCGCTGACGGAGATCTGCCGTGAGGTGGCGCCGGCCAATGGCGAGGCGTTGCTGATCAAGGCAGAGGCCAGCGCCTTCCGTTCGGGGCCGGCTGCCCGCGACCTCAAATCCGGCGGGATCGAGTGGCTGATCGTCGCCGGCGTGTGGACCGAGGCCTGCGTCGACGCCACGGTGAAGGACGCGGTGGCATCCGGCTTTCGCGTGCTGCTGGTCAAGGATGCCTGCGGCAGCGGCAGTGCCGCCATGCACCAGACCGCCATCCTCAACCTTGCCAACCGGCTCTATGGCGGCGCCGTCACCAACACACTCGATGCCTGCCGGCTGATGGCGGGCGACACGGTCGATGCATGGCAGGTCGAGGGCTCGGTGCCGCTGCGCTTCACCTTTGAAAACGCCGGCCGGCTCTACGACGAGCTCTGAGGCACAGGATGGGCACGGTCCACAAGCTCAAGACAGCCAGACAGGGAAAATACGCCACGAGGCTGGACCCGGCGCTGTGGGATTATATCGACCTGGTCAACGACTGGTTCCCGCCCGAGATCGCTGAATTGCCGATCGCCGAGCAAAGATCGGTCTATGACGCGATGTGCCGCGCCTTCCATCAGGGTTATCCCAAGGGCGTTTCGGCCAGCGACCGCATCATTGCCGCCGATGCAGGATATATCATCCCGATCCGTTACTACCGGATGGCGGGCAAGCCGGCGCGCGCAATCATCGTCTACTATCATGGCGGCGGGTTTGTGCTGGGCGGGCTCGAAAGTCATGACGACATCTGCGCCGAGATTTGCGCCGGCACCGGCTTCGACGTCGTCTCCGCCGACTACCGGCTGGCGCCGGAACATCGCCATCCCGCCGCCTTCGAGGATGCGCTTGCCGCCTTCGAATGGGCGGCACAAACGACTGATCTGCCGATCGTGCTCGTCGGCGAAAGTGCCGGCGGCAACCTTGCCGCCGCGGTCGCGCATGCATCGCGTCGCCACCCGCGCCATGCCGTCGGCCAGGTGCTGATCTACCCCGGCCTCGGCGGCGACGAGACTGCCGGCTCTTACGTCGAACACGCGCAGGCGCCGCTGCTGACGCTGCGCGACATCGAGACCTATCGCACCATCCGCACCGGCCCGGCGCAGTCGCGCGACGACCCGACATTCTCGCCGCTTACGGACAGCGATTTTTCCGGCCTGCCGCCGACGGTCATCGTCACCGCCGAGTGCGATCCGCTGTCGTCGGACGGCGAGACCTATCGCGACCGCATCCTCGTCGCAGGCGGCCGCGCCTGGTGGTACGAGGAGCCGCGGCTGGTGCACAGTTTTTTGCGCGCCCGCAAAAGTGTTCCGCGCGCCGGCGAGGCGTTTTTGTGCATCCTTGCGGCCATCGCCGCTGTCGCCGTGCTCGGCAAGAACGACGACGTGCTGATCTCCCCCCTCGTGGGGGAGATGGCCGGCAGGCCAGAGGCGGGCGCGAAGGATCGCGGCCCTTCAATCTCCTAAATCAACGCGACGATTGCCCTGCGAAGGCACCCCGTTCACAAGAAGGGCCGGCGGGACAGCGCCCCCCCTCTGTCCTGCCGGACATCTCCCTCACAAGGGGGGAGATTGGCTGTACTCCGCGCTGCGGAGCAGCGCACAAGAATTGCGGAAACCCGAACATTTCCCGGTATCGGCCCGCTTTATCATCACCTGCTCAGGCAACGGCACCCCGACGGTCACATCCGCCCCCAAGCGGAGGTGACCTGTCGGGGGCGCTCAACAAAAAGAGGGAACGACGATGAAATTCATGCTGACCGACAGAGAACTGCACCCGCAAGCGAAACCCGTTGCCGATGATTTCAGGAAAGGCGGCGTCAACCGGCGCGAATACTTCGCCATCATGGCCGGCTTCGGCGTCAGCGCGGCCGGAGCGCTGGCGCTGGGCGGCCTTGCCGCCACGCCTGCCCGGGCCGAGGAGCCGAAGCGCGGCGGCACCTTGCGCGTCGCCATGAACGTCAAGGGTTTCAAGGATCCGCGCACGTTCGACGGCGTCGAGATGTCCAATGTCGCGCGCCACTGCAACGAATATCTGGTGCGCTGGAACCGCGACTTCACCTTCGAGCCCTGGCTGCTCGAAAGCTGGGAAACCAGCGACGACGCCAGGACAATCACCCTGCATGTGCGCAAGGGCATCGCCTGGTCGAATGGCGATACCTTCAACGCCGACGATGTCATCCACAATCTCAACCGATGGTGCGATGCGTCGGTCGCCGGCAATTCGGTCGCCGCGCGCATGGGCGCGCTGGTCAATGCCGACACCAAGAAGCCGGTCGACGGCGGCATCGAGAAGGTCGACGACTTCACTGTCAAACTCAACCTGCCCAAGCCCGACATCTCGCTGATTGCCGGGATGGCCGACTATCCGGCGCTGATCATGCACCGCTCCTATGAGGGCGGCGACGACCCGATGAAGGCGCTGGCGATCACCACCGGTCCCTGCGAACTAGTCAGCTGGAATGCCGAGACAAGTGCTGAGGTCAAGCGCAAGGAGAAGCCTTGGTGGAAAGGCGACTTCTATCTCGACGGCATCAAATGGGTCGATTACGGCTCGGACCCCAACGCCATGCTGTCGGCGTTCGAATCCGGCGAGATCGACACCGACCACGAGACTGCTTCCGACGCCGTGTCGCAGACCGAGAAAATGGGGCTCGAAAATTCCGAGATCGCCACCGGCTCGACCATCGTTGCGCGCTTCAATGTCGGCAACGCACCCTATGATGACGTCAAGGTGCGCCGAGCCGGACAGCTTGCCGTCGACAATTCGGCCGTGCTGACGCTTGGCCTCGGCGGTCGCGGCAAGCCCGCCGACAACCACCATGTCGGCCCGATGCATCCTGAGTTTGCCGATATCGGCCCGGCCAAGCGCGACGTGGAGCAGTCGAAGAAACTGCTTGCCGAGGCGGGCAAGGCCGACCACGAATTCGACCTCATCTCCGTCGATATCGAATGGCAAAAGAGCACCGGCGACGCGATCGCCGCGCAGATGCGCGAGGCCGGCCTGAAGATCAAACGCACCGTGCTGCCGGCCGCAACCTTCTGGAATGACTGGAGCAAATACCCTTTCTCCACCACCGAGTGGCTGGGCCGCCCTCTCGGCGTCCAGGTGCTGGCGCTGGCCTACAAGTCGGGCGCCGCCTGGAACGAAAGCGCTTATGCGAACAAGGACTTCGACGATCTTCTCGACAAGGCGCTGGCAACGCCCGACGCCGCCAAGCGCAAGGACATCATGGCCAAGATCGAGCAGAATCTGCGCGACAGCGGCATCATCATCCAGCCCTACTGGCGCTCGGTCTACCGCACGTTTCGCAAGGGCGTGCATGGCTGCGAGCAGCACCAGTCGCTGGAACAGCACTTCGAGAAGGCGTGGGTTGAGAGCTGATCCCCCGGACTGTGGGTCGGCGCAGTTCGGAAGGGCTGCGCCGGAATGCTGTTTGCCATGTGCATGAATTTCGGCACAGATTGCGCCTGACCGACCTTCGGCTCAGCGAGAACCAATCAGGCATGGATCACTTCGACCTCGGCACCTATCGCCGCCCCATCTCCACATCCTCGGCCGAGACGCAGCGCTGGTTCGATATCGGGCTGAACTGGTGCTACGGCTTCAACCATGAGGAAGGCATAAAGTGCTTCGAGAAGGCGCTGGTATCGGATCCTGATTGCGCCTTCGTCCATTGGGGCATCGCCTATGCCGCCGGGCCTTTTTACAATCTGACCTGGAAAGAGCATGGCAAGGACGAGGCGAACCGCGCGGCCAAGCGCTGCTTCGATCATGTGCAGTTGGCACGCGCCAATGCGGCCAATGCCAGCCCCGTCGAGCAGCGGCTGATCGAGGCTTTGGCCGCCCGCTTCCAGCAACCGTATGGCGTGAGCCCAGCGGAATTCGAACAATGGGACAATGCCTATGCCGCCGCGATGCGGCAGGTTTATCGCGACTTTCCCGACGATCATGATGTGATGGCGCTTACCGTCGAGGCGCTGATGATGCGCACGGTCAGGCGGCTGTGGGATTTGAAGACCGGCAGGCCGGCGCCCAATTCGGATGTGCTGGAGGCGCTCGAGGTTTGCGAGCGCTCGATCCGGCTGTCTGACGAAGCCGGCACGGCGCCCCATCCGGCGATCCTGCATCTGCATATCCATCTCTTGGAAATGTCGACGCAGCCGGAACGCGGTGTCCGCTCGGCGGAATTGCTTGGAACCATGTGCCCCGATGCCGGCCACATGAACCACATGCCGGGGCATATCCATGTGCTGTGCGGCGACTATGAGAAAGCAAAGCTCGCCAGCGAAAAGGCGGTGCGCGCCAACGACCTTTATCTCGCCTATGCGGCCGAGACGACCTACTATCTGCTCGGCTGCTGCCACGATCTGCACCTGATGATGTTCACCTGCATGTTTCTGGGCCAGTATCAGCCGGCGTTGTGGGCCGCCAACAAGGTCCGCAGCCTGGTCGCGCGCGACGTGGTCGCCATCCCCGACCGGCCAAAGCTCACGCAAACCGTGGAGGGCTATCACGCCATGCGCGCGCATGTGCAGGTGCGCTTCGGCCACTGGCAGGAGATCATCGACGAGCCGATGGTGGCAGAGCCGGAACTCCACGTGCTGACCACCGCCATGCAGCACTACGCCAAGGGCGTCGCGCACGCCACGTTCAAGCAATTTGCGGCCGCCGACCGCGAGCGCGAAAATTTTTGCAGGCATGTCGAGGCCATCCCGCCGGAGCGGCGCTTCCTCAGCAACCCGACGCGGGCCTCGCTGGCCGTTGGTGCGGCGCTGCTCGACGGCGAACTCGCCTATCATCAGGGCCGGCATGACGAGGCCTACGGGCATCTGCGGCAGGCGGTCGAGCTCGACGACAATCTGTCCTACACCGAGCCGTGGGCCTGGATGCACCCGCCCCGCCATGCGCTGGCGGCGCTGCTGCTCGACCAGGGCCACGCCGGCGAGGCCGAACAGGTCTATCGCGACGATCTGGGCCTCAGCGGCAAGGTGCAGCGTTGCGCCCAGCACCCGGACAATGTCTGGGCATTGCACGGGCTGGTCGAGTGCCTGAAGTGGCGCGGCGAGAGCCTGGAGCTGCCGGGGCTGCAGGCCAAGCTTGCCTCAGCACTTGCCAGGGCGGACGTGCCGATCACCTCGTCATGCCTCTGCCGGACGAGTATGCAGTCAGGACAAGGATGCTGTCATTGACATACGGTCGGCCCAAGCGGCTGACGGCGGCGTCTACGAGAATATCTCCGCCAGCTCGTCGACGCTGGTGCCTTCCTTGACCTGGCGCAGTTCGACATAGGTGACTGCAATCGTCACCGACAGCACCGTCGAGAAGATGGTCGACACCAGGCTGCTGCCGATGGCCCCGACAATCACCCCGGCACTCGTTATGCTGCCGGTGGTGGCGATAACCACCCCAAACAGCACGGAGAATACTATCTGCAGAAGAATCGCCGCCACACCGACGATCAGCAGCAGCCAGAAAATCGACCAGCGGCTTCCCTTGGTCAGGGCCCGGCTGCGCGAAATCGAACCGAAGACGCCAAGCCTCTCCTGAACCGCTATCGGCACGGATACAGAGACGGAGAGCAGCCACATAAGGGCTGGAATCAACGCCAGCCCCAGCCCGATCAGCAATCCGGCAATCGGAATGAGCCAGCCGATGAACGCCATCACGAAAACAGCCACCACCAGGGCGAGGATGACGAGGATGCCGATGCCGAGTGTCGGCAGGAAGCTGCGCAACGCTATCTGCATGCAGTCGCCGACTGCCGGCCGCTTGCCGTTCAGATCCTCGATGGTCGCCCTCACCAGCGCCGCCTGCACCAGCAAAGCCAAGGTGAAGATGATCGCGCCGGCAATCAGCGACACGGTCGAATAATTCTCGGCAGCCGCCGTTTCGAAAGCAGCGGCCCCCCCCGCAATGCCTGGATCGAGCATCGCAGCAACCTGGGAGAGGTTCCAGATGTTGTAGAGCAGTGCCGGAAGGGCCGAGAATAGCCCGACCACCACGGCGAGAAAGCCCAGATTGCGGCCGATGACCGCAAAGCTGTTGCTGAAGACCCTGCCGATGCGGAATTTTTCCGGTCGTTGCTGCGCCAGTGACGTCACGATGCCCCCTGCCCTGACAAACGCCTTGGCCCGATCGGGCCAAGGCGGCGCCAAGCCTTGTCGCTACGAGAATATCTCCGCCAGTTCGTCGACGCTGGTGCCTTCCTTGACTTGGCGCAGCTCGACATAGCTGACCGCGGCGGCGACCGACAGCAGCATCGACATCACGCTCTGCACCAGCCCGGCCACGATGGCCGCGACAATGCCGTGAAACAGGTAGACAACCACGCCAACCGCCCCCTGGATGACCATGGCGATGATGATCAGGACGAGGAACAGGCCAAACAGCGCCCAGCGGCTGCCTTTGGTCAGGGCGCGGCTGCGCGACATGGAGCCGAACACGCCGAGCCGCTCCTGGATCAGAACCGGCACCGAAACCGACCATCCGAGCCACAGGATGATGCCGGGCACGACCAGGGCGATCATGGCCAGGCCCGATGCGAGCGAGACGAGGAAACCTATCCCCAAGGTCGGCAGCAGGAAGCGAATGGCGATCTGGAGACAGTCGCCGATGTTTGGACGCTTGCCATTGAGATCCTCGATGGTGGCCCGCACAAGCGCCGACTGGAGCAGCAACCCGAAAATAGCGCTTATGAAGATGGCGACAAAAGTGACCCAGGAATTGCGCAGCGCAAAGCTCGGATCGGCCGCGGCGCCCGGATCGGCCTGGAGCAGCGCCTCCATGCGCGAGTTGGTCCAGAGTTGGAGGATGATCGTGGGCAGGCCTGAAAACAGCAAGGCCAATCCGCCGGTAAGGACGATGTTACGGCCGATGACGGCGAAGCAGTTGTTGAAGACCCTGCCGATCTGAAATTTCTCAGGCCGTGCAAATGTTGCCGAAGTCATGATGCGCCCCCTGTTTCGTCGCCGAATATTGTCCGGCTACCGCAGCAGTAAATTTGCCAAGTTTAACGACGCTCGTCCAGCCCACTTGCAAATGTTGCGCTGCATTGTCAGTGTCGGCGCGCGAACCGCAGGTTGCATGGGGGCGAAGAGGTGACAGCTGCACAGCCGGACGCTGCGCAAGCCGAATGGCTGGCCAAACTGCACAAGCAGTTGCTGTCGGATGGAACGATCCAGTTCGACCTGCCGGCCTATGTGCAGCCCCAGCCCCCCGAGTGGCTGAAGCCGTTTGGCGAGTTCCTGAAATGGCTTGGCCCCTACATGATCTACCTGTTCTGGGGTGCTGTGATCACAGGCGCTGCGATCATCCTGTTGCTCATCTTGCTCGAGGTGCAAGGCGTTGCCTGGCGCCTGCCCTGGCGGCGCAAGAAGAGCGTGACCGAGGCGGAAGCGACATGGCGTCCCGACGTCGGTGCCGCGCAGATCCTGTTGTCGGAAGCCGATGCGCTGGCCGCCCGCGGCGAGTATGACGAGGCGGTGCATCTCCTGCTTCGCCGCAGCGTCGCCGACATTGCCAGCCGCCTGCCCGACTTCCTGCGTCCGTCGCTGACCGCGCGCGACATCGCCAATGCTGCTTCGATCCCGACGCGGGCGCGCGGCGCCTTCACCCAGATCGCGCGCATCGTCGAAGCGGCGCTGTTCGCGCGCCGGCCGGTCGGACCCGAGGGCTGGCGTGAGGCGCGCGGCGCCTATGAGCGTTTCGTCTTCAGGGATGCCTGGGTGTGAGCGCTTCGACCACCGACATCGCCGAGCAGGAACCGTTCAGCCGAAGGACGCTGTTCTGGGGCATTTTTGCCAGCTTGCTTGCGGCGGCGGGCTTCTTCCTGTTGTCCACCTATGCCCCCGACTTCCGTCAGCCGAACGTCGGCGGCGCAACGCCGTTGTCGAAGAGCGGCATCGGCTATGCCGGCCTGGTCGAATGGCTGACGCTGACCGGCGATGCGCCCGATATGGCACGGTCCGACGGCGACCTTGAGACCGAAATGCTGCTGATCGTCACCATCTCGCCCGACAGCGACCCCGATGCGCTTGCCAACATCGTCAAGCTTCGCAAGGGCATGGATACGCTGTTCGTGCTGCCCAAATGGGCGACCTTGCCGCTGTTCCAGCATGAGGGCTGGGAGATGAAGATCGAGCGGCTGCCGGACGTCGTCGTGAACGACTGGCTCGGCCGGATCACCAAGGCCAAACTCGGCCAGGGCGAGACGACGGTCAAGCAACTCGACGTCTCGGGGCAGATGGTCAACGTTCCCGAACAATTGCAATGGGTAGCCGATGAGCATCCGCTGATGGCCGCCGGCAACGGCAAGGCGGTGCTGACCGAGGTGGAAGACGAGCGGTTCTACATTCTGACTGACCCTGACCTGATCAACAATGCCGCGCTCAAGGATCCCGACAAGGCGGCGGCAGCGCTCAAGCTGATCGAGTTCCTGCAGTCCGAAGAGGGTCCGGTGATGTTCGACCTGACGCTGCATGGCTTCGGGCGGAAATACGACCTCGCGAAGCTGCTGGTCGAACCGCCCTTCCTGGCGTTGACCCTGACCATCCTCGCGGCGGCGGCACTTGCGTTCCTGCATGGCCTTGGCCGGTTCGGCCCACCGCGCGCCGACCAGCGTGCGATCGCCTTCGGCAAGCGCGCGCTGGTCGACACCACGGCGATGCTGTTGCGCCGCGCCGGGCGTCTGGAAGAACTGGGCGACCGCTATGGCGCGCTGGCGCGGGTGCGCGCCGGTGCACTGCTCGGCGCGCCGCATGGTTTGCAGGGCGAAGCGCTCGACCGCTGGCTCGATTCCCGCGATAAGGACGAAACCGGCGGTTTCACGACCCGCCTGAAGGCCGCCGACGCGGCAAAGACCCTGACACAAATGCATGAGGCAGCCGAAAAGCTGCACGACTGGACGGCAAGGAGGCTCGGTGAACGTCGATGATGTAAAGGCCCTGGCGACACAGATCAGGGAAGAGGTGGCCAAGGCCATCACCGGGCAACACGATACGGTCGATCTGATGCTGACCGCATTGTTCGCCGGCGGGCATATATTGCTCGAGGGACCGCCGGGTACGGCCAAGACGATGACGGCGCGCTGCTTCGCCCAGGCGCTTGGCGTCGCCTATGGCCGCATCCAGTTCACGCCCGACCTGATGCCCGGCGACATCGTCGGCTCCAACATCTACAATTTCCAGACCGGGCAATTCACGCTCACGCACGGTCCGATCTTTTGCGATCTGCTGCTAGCGGACGAAATCAACCGGACGCCGCCCAAGACTCAGGCCGCCCTGCTTGAGGCGATGCAGGAGCATGCCGTCACCTTCGACGGCACCACCCATTCGCTCGGCCAGAACTTCATGGTGGTGGCGACGCAGAACCCGATCGAACACCAGGGCGTCTATCCCCTGCCGGAGGCCCAGCTCGATCGCTTCCTGTTCAAGCACCGGGTGAGCTATCCCGACGCGCAAGAGGAAAAGGCGATCATCATCCATCACGGCGGCGGCACCGCCTCGCACGATATCAAGCAATACGGCATCACCGCTCAAGCCGACCGCAAGACGCTGGAAAAGGCGTTGGCGACCGTCGGCGAGGTCACGCTGGTCGACGATGTCGTCGACTATATCGCAAGGCTGGTACGGGCCACGCGCGCCAGCCCCGATCTCGAGGTTGGCGCCAGCCCTCGCGCGGGCGCCATGCTGGCCAGGGCGGCGCGCGCCCGGGCAGCGCTCGACGGGCGTGCCTATGTGATCCCCGATGACGTCAAGGCGCTTGCGGTGCCGGCGTTGCGTCATCGCGTGGTCCTTTCGCCGGCGGCGCAGATCGACGGCCGTCTGGTCGAGCAGATCGTGACCGACCTTGTCGACCAGACGGAAGCGCCACGTTGATCTATCCGAGCGGCCGGGCAGTCTGGGCAGGTGCAGCAGGGGCAATACCGGCCTTTCTGATCGCGCTCGCGCTGCCGTCGCTGTGGTATCTTGGCCTGCTGTGGATCTGCGTGCTGCTTGCCTTCCTGGCGGTGGACGCGGCCGCCGGACGCGGACGAGCCTCCCTGGACGCCACCATCCATGCGCCGCCGCAAGTCAGCGTCGGCGGCCAGTTCACCGTCAATGTCACCGCCAGGCTCAGCGGACGGCCGCGCGCGGTGCAGGCGCGGCTCGGCCATGATGAGCGGCTGGCGCCGATGGGCGGCACCGGCGGCTCGTTGACCGCAAAGGCCGGCAGCGCATCGCTCGACCTCAAATTCCAGACCTTGCGGCGCGGCATGGCCAGGTTCGATCGCCTGTGGGTGCGCTGGCGCGGGCCGTTCGGGCTGGTCTGGAACCAGGTCGTGCTGCCGATGGCGAGCCAGGTCGCGGTGCTGCCCGACGTCAGCAGCGCCCGCGACGAGGCGATCACGCTTCTGCAGCGCCAGTCGCTGCCCGACGGCCATGCGCAACGGCGTGCCGGCCAGGGCCGCGAATTCGAGGCGCTCAAGGACTACCAGCCCGGCATGGGCCGGCGCATGATCGACTGGAAGCGCAGCGCCCGCCACGGCCGGCTTCTGGCGCGCGAATTCCGCATCGAGGAGAACAACAACATCGTGCTGGCCATCGATAGCGGCCGGCTGATGTGCGAGCCCGTCGACGGCGTGCCGAAGGTCGACCGCGCCGTCACCGCCGCCTTGCTGTCGGCGTTCATTGCGCTGAAGGGCGGCGACATGGTCAGCCTGTTCGGCTTCGATGCGCGACCGCGCGTTTCCAGCGGCGCCGTGCGCGGCTCCGCCAGTTTCGCCATGATCCAGAAGCGGGCGGCCGAGATCGACTATTCCACCGAAGAAACCAATTTCACCCTGGCGCTGACGACGCTGGCGGCGCGGCTCGACCGGCGTTCGCTGGTGATCATCTTCACCGACTTCGTCGATCCGATCAGCGCCGAACTGATGCTGCGCACCGTCGGCCGGCTCACCGAACGGCATCTGGTCCTGTTCATGATGATGAAGGATGTCGAACTGGAGACACTGGCCGACATGCCGCCGGACACACCAGAGGACGTGGCGCGCTCGGTCGTCGCCGGCGGGCTGCTGCGCGAAAGGCAGGTCGTCATCGGCAAGCTCAGGCTGCTCGGCGCGCATGTCATCGAAGCCGACCATCAAAGGCTCGGACCGGCGCTGGTCGAGCGCTATCTCGAGCTCAAGCGGGAGGATTTGTTGTGAACGCGGTGGTCGGCAAGGATGCCGTGCGCCAGTCGCTGGCGAGCTTTCGTTCGGAGCGCGAGGCCGACTGGAAGGCGTTCGAGGCGCTACTCGCCCGGGTCGAGAAACGCGCGCCGCGGACATTGTCGGAAGACGAGTTGCTGTCGCTGCCGCTGCTCTACCGCTCGGCGCTGTCGTCGCTGTCGGTGGCGCGGGCGACGTCGCTCGACAATGCGCTGGTCAGCTATCTCGAAGCGCTCTGCCTGCGTGGCTACTTCTACCTCTACGGCGCACGCCGCAGCTTGCGGCAGCGCATCGGCGATTTCTTGCTGCATGACTGGCCGCATGCCATTCGCGATTTGTGGCGCGAGACGGTGCTGTCGGTCGTCCTGACCTTCGTCGGCTTCGGCGCCGGCTACTGGCTGGTGACGAAAGACAAGGGCTGGTACGACGCGATCATTCCGCCAAGCCTGGCCGGCGGGCGCAACCCGGACGCATCGGCCGAAGTGCTGCGGCAGGTGCTTTACGACGGCGCCGACAGCAACTTCCTGTCGGGCTTCGCCGCCTATCTTTTCACGCACAACGTGCAGGTGGCGATCCTGGCCTTCGCCCTCGGCTTTGCCTTTGCGGTGCCGAGCGTGCTCTTGATCCTGATGAATGGCTGCCTGCTCGGCGCGATGTTCCAGATTTACGTCGGCAAGGGGCTCGGCATGGAGCTGGGCGGATGGCTGTCCATCCACGGCACCACCGAGATGTTGGCAATCGCCTTGGCGGGCGCTGCCGGCATGCGCATCGGCACGCGCACAGCCTTTCCCGGCGAATTGACCCGGATGACGGCAGCGGCCAATGCCGGGCGAGTGGCGGCAACCGCCATGGTCGGGGTGACGATCATGCTTTTGGTTGCCGGCCTGCTCGAAGGCATCGGCAGGCAGGTGATAACCAGCGAAGTGACACGCTATGCCATTGGCGGCGGCATGCTGACGCTATGGCTCTGCTATTTCTATTTGTTCAGGGTGGTGCGGCATGGCGACCGCTAGGCGCGCTGCCGTCTCGACGATACGGCCGCTGATCACGCCGGAAGGCGTCGATCTCCGGATCAGGCTCGCCGATGCCGGCACCCGCGCCGCCGCCTTCCTGCTCGACTTTGTCATCATCATCGTCACTGCAATCGTGATCTCGATCGTCGCGCTGTTCGGGCTTGCCGGCCTCAACGGCGAAGGCGCGCAGCCGCTGTTCATCGTCTGGATCATCCTGATCTTCTTCCTGCGCAACGCCTATTTCATCGCCTTCGAGGCCGGCCGCCGGGCCGCCACGCCAGGCAAGCGCATGCTCGGTATCCGGGTGGCGTCGCGCAGCGGCGCCGGCCTGTCGGTCGATCAGGTCATCGCCCGCAATCTGATGCGCGAGATCGAGATCTTCCTGCCGCTGTCGATCATCCTCGGCCGCAGCGAGATGGGGCTCGCCGACACGCTGTCGACGATCTTCGGACTGGTCTGGGCGCTGCTTTTTGCGCTCTTCCCGCTGTTCAACCGCGACCGCATGCGGATCGGCGACCTTTTGGCCGGAACCTGGGTGGTCGAAGCGCCGAAACTGGCGCTGGTCGAGGACCTCTCGCAACGGCAAAACACCACCGCACGAAGCTTCCGCTTCACCCAGGCGCAGCTCGACGCCTATGGCATCGCCGAGCTGCACAAGCTGGAAGAGGTGTTGCGCCGCGACGACTATTTCGCGCTGAAGGCCGTGGCCGGGACGATCGGGCGCAAGATCGGCATGACGATCGAGCCGGTCGATTCTAGGGCCTTCCTCACCGCCTATTATGGCGAGCTGCGGGCCCAGCTCGAACGGAAGCTTCTGCTGGGAACACGCAAGGCGGATAAGTATCAGCGGTAGATCGGGGTTCGGGATGCCGGCTCAACTTAGTGAAGCGGAAGAGGTCAGGATTGAACGCGCCCTTCAGGCCGCAATCTCGGGCTCATGGACCGAATTCAGTAAGCTCACCGATACACCATTTTCCAATGATGCATCGATGATGGAGCAATTCGCAGACTCTTCCCGGCGGCTTCAGGAAGACGGTGGAAATTGGAAAATGAACTCAGCCGCAGGCATCGCGCCTGACGGGACGCGCCTGATTACAGTCATGATCAAAGCGCCGCCCACCGTGGATATTGTCCTGACGCTGCACAGCACGAGCGATCGGGACGACAGCACAATCAGTATCTGGACGTTCCATCAGCAGCTGAACTGGGATGACTAGAGCGTTTTCCCGGAGCCCGCCTACCCCACCCACTTCTCATAGTCGGACACCAGCAGGTGCACCGGAGCGACGTCCTCGTCGATGTTGGAGAAGCGGCCGATCGGCTCGCGGAAGACGTTGTCGGTCAAATCGTCATTGACGGTCGAGACCTCGCCGATCAGCACATCCTTGCCCTCGGCCCAGAAGGCGTGCCAGACGCCGGGCATCAGCGTCACGCTCTGGCCCGGGTCGAGCTTCAGGAGCCCGCCTGCCGGCAGCCTGTGGATGGTGCCGTCGACCGGCACCGACACTTCGGCCTTCGGATCGATGCCGCCGTCGCGATCGTGCATGAACAGTTCGAGCACCAGCTTGCCGCCGCCGCGGTTGATGATGTCCTCGGCCTTGATGTTGTGGCGGTGCATCGGCGACAGCTGGTCCTTGCGCGAGATCATGATCTTCTCGGCATAGAGCATGCCCATGCCCTTCTTCATGTCGGCGTAGACGCCGTTGCGCACGGTGAACAGGAACAGGCCGAGCTCGTCGAATTTCTCCTGGCCGTAATCGGTGATGTCCCAGCCGAGCCGCGAGGTGAAAATGGCGGCGGAGTCAGCCTTGCGCGCCCTCATCTCTTCGGGCGACCAGTAGGCGAAGGGCGGCATGATGTAGCCGAACGAACGGATGAAGGCGTCGGCATCGCGGATGATGTCGTTGACGGTGGAGCGTTTCATGGTCGTGATCCCTTGGCGTCGCGTTCCTGCCCGAAGCGCATAGCCGAACAGCGCCGCGGTGTCGACGCAAACTGCACGCTGGCCCCATGACATCCGTGCGGATCGGGGCCATAAGTCCAGCCAAATTTCCCAAGGTGACATTCATGCAAGGCATAGACGACCTCGATACGCCGGCGATCCTGATCGATGCGGCCCGCGCCGAAGCCAACATCATCAAAGCGCAGGCGCATGCCGACCGCCACGGGCTGAAACTCAGGCCGCACATCAAGACGCACAAGCTGCCCTATTGGGCGAAGACGCAGGTGGCTGCGGGAGCGGTCGGCATCACTTGCCAGAAGATCGGCGAGGCCGAGGTGATGGCCGATGCCGGTCTCTCCGACATTTTTCTGCCCTACAACATTTTAGGCCGCGCCAAGCTGGAGCGCCTCAAGGCGCTGCATGGCCGCGTCACCCTGTCGGTCACGGCCGACAGTCACGAGACGCTGGAGGGGCTCGCCGCTACTTTCACCGATGCCGGCCATCCCCTGCCCGTTCTGGTCGAATGCGACACCGGCATGGGCCGTTGCGGCGTGCAGAGCGCCGCCCAGGCTTTGGCGCTGGCGAAAATGATCGATCAGGCCAAGGGGCTCACCTTCGGCGGACTGATGACCTACCCGGCGGCCGGCCGCGCCGCCGAGGCCGAATCCTGGCTTGCCGGCGCCAAGCAGGTGCTGGCAGCGTCGGGTCTCGCCTGCGAACGCATCTCCAGCGGCGGCACGCCTGACATGTGGCGCTCGGGCGAGGACAGCGTGGTTACCGAATACCGCCCCGGCACCTACATCTATCTCGACCGCTACCAGGTCGCCAAAGGCGTCGGCACGCTCGACGATTGCGCGTTGACCGTGCTCGCCACGGTCGTCAGCCACCCAACGCCGACCCGCGCCATTCTGGACAGCGGCAGCAAGGCGCTGTCCAGCGACACGCTCGGATTGCCCGAGTTTGGCGAGTTGCTCGGTATGCCCGGCGCGCGCGTCACCGGCCTGAGCGAAGAGCACGGCACGGTCACGCTCGCGAATGGCGCGAGCCTGCGCATCGGCGAGCGCGTGCGTGTGGTGCCGGATCATTGCTGCGTGGTGACGAACCTGTTCGACCAGGTGCATCTGATCGACGGCGACAAGGTGCTGGAAACACTGCCTGTCGTGGCGCGGGGGCGGATGGGCTGAAGCCTGGGCGCGTGACGGGCGTCAGTTAGCCTGCCGCGCCGCTACCCTGCGCATGGCAATCACTCGGCGGCGGCGGATTTCGGTACGCATCGCCGTCAGATGCAGCGCGAAGAACAGCACGGTGAAGCCGAGCGCCATCACCAGCAGCGGCCACAGCAGGCTGGGATCGATGGTCGGCCCGCCGAGCCGGAACACCGAAGCCGGCTGGTGCAGCGTGTTCCACCAGTCGACCGAGAATTTGATGATCGGGATGTTGATGAAGCCGACCAGCGTGATGATGGCGGCAGCCCAGGCGGCGCGGCTGGCGTCATCCAGTGCACGCGTCAGCGCGATGATTCCGAGATACATCAGGAAGAGCACGAAGACGGACGTCAGGCGCGCATCCCAAACCCACCAGGTGCCCCACATCGGCTTGCCCCAGATGGAGCCGGTGATCAGCGCAAGCGCGGTAAAAGTTGCGCCGATCGGGGCGGCCGATTTGAGCGCAACGTCTGCCAGCGGATGGCGCCAGACCAGCGTGCCGAGCGCGGCGACAGCCATCACCGTGTAGCACATCATGGCGAGCCAGGCGAAAGGCACGTGGATGTACATGATGCGCACGGTGCTGCCCTGCTGGTAATCCTCGGGCGCGGCAAAGCTCATATAGAGCCCGACGGCAAGCAGGATCGCCGCGATGGCGGCCAGCCACGGCACCAGCCTGTCGGCCAGCCCGACAAAGCGTGTCGGGTTGGCGAGGTCGGCCCAGCCGGTCAGGCGTGAGGAAGTGTCGCTCATACGGTCTAAATAGACCGGCAATGGGTCGGGAGCAATTGGAGGAGTGTCGCAGGCTCTTCACCCTCCCCTTGCGGGAAGGGTCGCTGCGAAGCGGCGGGGCGGGGGCGGTGGGGCACTACCCCACCCGGACCTTCGGTCCGACCTTCCCACAGGGGGAGGTAAAAGCTTACGCCGCTTCGATATTCACAGTGCGGCTGAGGCGGCGGACTTCCTCGTCGTTGAGCAGGCCGCCGGCGCGCAGCAGGCTGGCGAAACGGCCGTTGCGCAGCGACAGTTCGGCGAAGCCGCCCATCTCGACCACCTTGCCCTTGTCCATGAACACGACCAGGTCGGCGTCGCGAACAGTGGTCAGGCGATGGGCGATGATGAAGGTGGTTCGGTTGCGCCGCAGCTCGTCGATGGCTTCCTTGACGCGGTCTTCGGTCTCGACGTCGAGCGCGCTGGTCGCTTCGTCGAGCACCAGGATCGGCGCATTTTTCAGAACGGCGCGGGCAATAGCGATACGCTGGCGTTCGCCGCCCGAAAGCTGGCCGCCGCGCTCGCCGACGACGGTGTCATATCCGCCGCTCTTGGACAGGATGAAATCCTGCGCCGCAGCGGCATTAGCCGCAGCGTGGATTTCGTCGTAGCTGGCCTCGGCGCGACCGACACGGATGTTGTCCTCGATCGAACGGTTGAGTAGGCCGGCATCTTGGAAGACGGTGGCGATCGAGTGGCGCAGCGACTTGCGGGTCACCGTGCGGGTGTCGATACCGTCGATCAGGATACGGCCGCTGGACGGCGTGAAAACGCGCTGCAGAAGGTTGATAAGCGTCGTCTTGCCGGCGCCGGTCGGGCCGACGATGGCAACCGTCTGGCCAGCCTGGACCTCGAACGATACGTCGTCGATGCCGTGACCGGAATTGCCGAACTCGAAGTTGACATTCTCGAACCGGACATGGCCGGTGACATTGGCCAGCTCGCGCAAGCCATCCGGCTCCGCTGTTTCGGCAGCGGAGTCTTCAAGGCGGTAGAAGTCCTCCAGCTTGGCCCTCGCCTCGGAAATCTGAGTGGTGAAGGCCGACACCTGGTCAAGACGGGCAATCAGCATTCCGGCAAAGCCGGTGAAGGCAACGACATCGCCCACGCGGAGCTGGCCACGGGTGACGAGATAGGCGCCAATCGACAGCACGATCATCATCGATATCGTGGACGACAGGCGGTTCAGTGCGTTGGCGATCGCCCACCAGTCGAGCACAGGGTTCTGCGCGTCGAGCAGATCCTTGACGTACCGCTTCAACGTCGCGGTCTCATGGCCGATGCGGTTGTAGCTCTGCAGCACGGCGACATTGCTGACCGAGTCGGACACGTGGGCAAAAACCGTGTGGTAGTGGCGCTCGACGGCGGTCTGGCCCGCCTTGGTGTGGCGCATGACGATACGCCCGATGGCAACGTAAAGCACGCCGAGGCAAAGCAGCACGAGCGACATCCGGATGTCCATGGCGATTGCGGTCGGCACCAGCAGCACCAGCGCGATGGCCGTCGACAGATGCACGCGCATGAATTCAAGCCACAGGCTGAACAGGGTCTCGACAGCGCGCAGCAGCGTGTGCAGCGAATTGGACGTGCCGCGCTGGTGATGCCAGGCAAGCGGCATGGTGATCACGCGCTCGAAGGACTGGCACAGCACTTCGCTGCGCCGCTTGTGGGCAAAACGGTCGGCGCCGCGCGCTACCAATACGAAGGCGACGACGTTGAAGGCGCCCAGAGCTGCCCAGACGGCGAGTGTCGAAAACACCGCGCCCTTTTCCGAGATTGCGCCAATCACGCGACCCAACAGGATCGGCTCGACGATTGCAATCGCCGCGAGCGCAACGTTGGCTCCGCAGATCAGCGCAACGCGCTTCTTGTCGGCAGCCAGATAACCCAGCGCTCTCCAGTAGATTTGCAGAAGTGACACTTCAGCTACTCCGCCAAACATTCATTGTGCAGTGCACCATTTCTTGACACGTACCGGTTAACGGGTCGCAAAACAATGCCCGTCTATCTCTTCCGTTCCCAATCTGCGAACAAAAGATGACGACGTTGCGAAATCTGCCGTGATCACCTAACGGTTTGAGATAAAAGGTGAAATGTCAGCCTTGCGGCAAAATCATGGCACGTGCTCGGCACTGCCACATTTTTAATCAATCACCGCCGGCAACGCCAATACATAAGAAGCGGAGCTGCTTTGCGCCGCACGCATAACCAAATAGAAACGCGCGCCCCTCAGGACGCGCGCCAAAAGCTTCAAGTCATTGATGTTATGCCGGTATCTTGACGACTACTTCGGTCTTTTCGCCGGCTTTCGGTTCAAAACCCGACGACTTTGTCTTCGTTCCATTGACTTCGAGCGCGATGGACTTGGCTTTTTTGTCGCGGATGACACGAACCTTGATCTCTGCTCCCAGCATCTTGAGCGTCGCCGAATAGCCGTCCCAATGTCTCGGCAGTTTCGGCCGGAACGTGATCTGCTTGCCGCGCCGCTCAATGCCCAGAATGCCTTCAACAGCAGCGCGGTAGAGCCATCCGGCCGACCCCGTATACCAGGTCCAGCCACCGCGACCGCCCTTGCCTTCGCCGGAATAGATGTCGGCGGCGACGACGTAGGGCTCGACCCGGTAGTGCTCGGCCGATGCATCGTCGAGCGCGTGGTTGACCGGGTTCAGCATCGAGAAGCAACGATAGGCATCGTCGGTACGGCCCATTTCGGCCAGTGCGATGACGAACCAGGTCGCCGCATGGGTGTACTGGCCGCCGTTCTCGCGCACGCCCGGCGGGTAGCTCTTGATGTAGCCGGGATCCTTTTCCGTGTTCTGGAAGGCCGGGGTGAACAGCTTGACGATCTTGAGCTTGTCGTCGACGAGCAGGTTCGTCGCCTGCTGCATGGCAGTGGTCGAGCGCGCCGGGTCACCCTCGCCGGAGAGCACGCTCCACGACTGGGCAATGGAGTCGATCTTGCACTCGTTCGAATTGTGCGAGCCGAGCGGCGTGCCGTCATCGTAGCTGCCGCGCCGGTACCACTGGCCATCCCAGGCGCTGCTTTCCAGCGCCCGCTTCAGCACGTCAGCGTGCTTCAGCCAGGCCTGCGCCCGCTTGGTGTCGCTTTGCCCCTTGGCGACAGCAGCAAAGTCGCCCAGCGTCTTCAGCAGGAACCAGCCGAGCCATACGCTCTCGCCCTTGCCGGCTTCGCCCACCCGGTTCATGCCGTCGTTCCAGTCACCGCCGAGGATCAGCGGCAGCCCGGCCGGACTGCTGCGCTTGACCGCAAGGTCGAGCGCGCGCGCGCAATGATCGTAGAGCGAGGCATGAGTCTTGGATACTTCAGGGGTGAAGAAAGCGTCGTGCTCGCCCTCGCCCAGCACCTGCCCGTCGATGAATGGCAGTTGCTCCTTGAGGATCCCCGCATCGCCGGTCACTTCGATGTAGCGGTTGGTGGCGTGCGCCAGCCAGACCACGTCGTCGGAGATCATGGTGCGCACGCCGGCGTCGGTGCGCGGCAGCCACCAATGCTGAACGTCGCCTTCTGGGAATTGCCGGCGCGCCGCGTTGAGTATCTGGTCTCGCGCCAGTTTCGGGTCATGCGCCAGCAAGGCCAGCGTGTCCTGCAACTGGTCGCGGAAGCCGAAGGCGCCGCTTGCCTGATAGAAGGCCGAGCGGGCGCGGATGCGGCAGGCCAGGCTCTGATAGGGCAGCCAGTGATTGACCATTGCGTCGAGCGCCTTGTCCGGCGTCTCGACCTGGATGGTGTCGAGGAAGCCGCGCCAGACGCGTTCATTGTCGGCCAGCCGCTGGTCGAAATCCTTGCCCGAATGGGTATGCACCAGCGCACTCGCCTCGGCGGGCGTGGCGGCATCGCCAAGCAGCCAGACGAGCGTGACATCGCCGCCGGCGGGAATTTCGATGTCGCTGGCGAGGGCAGCGCAGGGATCGTCTCCCGCCTCCACGCGGCCCGACAGGCCGGCGCCGCTGACGACGGCATGCGGAAAGGCGCTGGTGCCTTGCCTGCCGATGAACTCGCCGCGGTCGGCCGTCACCGAATGTACCGGACCGGTGGCGGCCAGGAAGGCCACCCGGTCGCCGAAATCGAGCCCGTAGGGGTTTTGCGCCAGAAGCGCCCCGGTCGCTGAATCCCTCGACGGAATGATGGTCGCCGCCGTGCTCGAGCGATGGCTGCCGAGAACCCATTCGGCATAGGCATAGACGCGCAGCCGCGCCGGCGCCGAGCCCGAGTTCTGGATGCGCAGCCGCGTGATCTTCACCGGATCGGTCGGATCGACCACATGCGTCAGATCCATCGACAGCGGACCCCGCTTCGACCGGAACGTCGAAAAGCCCTGGCCGTGCCATGTCTCGTAAGTCATGGAGGGTTCGCGCACCACGGCGGCGAGCGGCGAGAACGCCTTGCCGCTGGCATGGTCGTAGATATAGACGCCCTCGCCCGGCCGGTTGGTGACCGGATCGTTCGACCATGGCGTCAGCTGGTAGTCACGGCTGTTGCGGCTCCAGGTGAAGGCAGCGCCTTCGGCCGAGACATGGAAGCCGAACGAGGCGTTGGAGACGACGTTGATCCAGGGTTGCGGCGTCGTGCGCCGGCCGGCAAGGCGGGTGACGTAGTGGCGGCCATCGCCTTCGAAACCGCCGAAGCCGTTCCATTGGCTAAGCCCGCTGCCGTCGGCACTGCTGTCGGACGCAGCATGGTAAGCGGGCGCCACCGGCACTGGCAGAGAGGTCTCGCGAAGGGTCGCAGCACCTGCCGGCTGCAAGGCATCGCGAGCCTGCAAGGCTGCCCCCTCGGCGCGCTCGATCTGGTCGAAGATGGTGCCATTGCGGGTGTGCAGCACGACGCGGGCAACCGCCAGCAACGTCTTGTAGGTCGACTCATCCATCAGGTCGCGGCGGACCGCGAAGATGTGCTGGCGTGGCCCGAGCTCCTTGCCGCGCAGGCGGCTGTTTTCGCACAGCGTCTCGACCGCGCGCTGCAGATCCTGCACATAGGACGACGCCTGCTCGTTGACGACGACGAAGTCGATCATCATGCCGCGGGCGCGCATATACTCCTGGAAGCGCAGCGCCTGGGCGACGATCTCGAGGTCGGCGACGTCGCCGATCCTGACCAGGAAGATCGGGAAATCGCCGGAGATGCTGGTCGGCCACAGGCTGGACTGCTTGCCCAGCCCCGAGGCGATGGATTCGGCCGGCAGGCGCAGGAACGGATCGGGATAGATCAGATAGCGTGCCAGCTTCTGGACATTGGCGGCGTCGGTCAGGCTCAGACCAAGGTGGCGGGTCTGCACCTGGCTACGGGTCCAGGCGAGCATCGCCTGGCGGGCAAAGCTTTCGGGATGGTCGAGCCTGGCAATGGCTTCGTCCAGTTCGGCGCGGTTGGCGCCGACGGCGGTCCAGAAGGTCAATGAGATCTTCTTGTTGGCCGGAACCCGCACCTGCCGGCGCAGCGCCGCGACCGGATCGAGCGTGAAGCCATGGTGACCACCGAGCTTGGCGCCGGGATCGAAAGCTGCGGCCTCGGCGATGGTGCGGCCGCGGCCGATGAAAGCGCGGCGGTCGGTTTCGGCTTCGGCATCGCGCGCCAATCCCGACGGATCGGTGACGAAATGCACCATGGTGACATCAGGTTCGTTCTTGTCGCGCTTGCGCCTGCTGGCAAAGATGGCGCCGTTATTGGCAGCGATCTCGGTCTCGATGAACATTTTCGAGAACGCCGGATGGGCATTGTCCGAGGCCTCATTGCCCAGCACCAGCTCGGCGAATGAGGTCACCTCGATGTGCCGATCGGTGGCGCCGTCATTGTAGAGCGTGACGCGCCGTCCCTCGCCATTGCCTTCCGAGATGACGATGCACTCGACCTCGGAACGCAGCGATCCAACCGCTTTGACGAAGCTGGCCTTGTCGTCGGAAAACAGCGTCTGCACTCTCTCGCCGGTCGCCTGCTTTGGTTCTGCGGTCGCCGACCACCAGTCGCCGGTGCCGGCATCCCTGAGGAAGATGTAGGAGCCGAGCCGGTCCTCGGTCGGGTCCGGCTGCCAGCGGGTCACGGCGAGTTCGCCCCAGCGGCTGTAGCCGGAGCCGGTGGCGGAGACCATGACCGAATAGCGGCCGTTGGACATGACATTGGTCGAGCGCAACGCCCTTGCCGGGTCGAGAATGATGCGGGAGTCCGGGCTCTCGGTCTCGGTCTCGTCCTTGGAGCGCTCGTCGGCCTCGGTCCTGACGGTGGCGGTCGGGATGTCGCGCGGCGCCCTCTCCTGCAGCAGGAGTTCGGCTGATTCAATCACCGGGTCGCTGTGGAAGCGGTCGCGCAGCCGGCCTTCGAAGATGGCGTCGGCAACGGCGGCGATCGACATGCCGGAATGGTGGGCCATGTAGTTCAGCACCACGGCGTGGTCGGTGCCTTCCGGCACCCGCTGCGGCGTGAAATCGACGGCGTCATAAAAGCCGTGCCTTCCCAGCGCGCCGATCGAACGCAGCCTGACCAGATTCTGCACGGATTCGCGCGGTGTGAACTGTGCTGCGAGGATCGTGGCGTAAGGCGCGATCACGGTGTTCTGGCCAAGACCGCGCTTCAGCCCAAGTCCGGGCACACCGAAATTGGTGTACTGGTAGGTCAGTTCGCGGTCACGGGCGTTGTAGGCCGCTTCCGAAATGCCCCATGGCACGTTCTTCGAGCGGGCATACTGGATCTGGCGCTTGATGATCAGCTTGCTGGTCTGGTTGAGGATCGAGCCTTGCGGCTCCTTCATCACCAGCGGCGGCATCAGATACTCGAACATCGAGCCCGACCAGGACATCAGCGCACCCTGAAAGCCGATCTCGACAATGGGTCGTCCGAGCCGGAACCAGTGCTCGGTCGGCAGGTCGCCCTTGGCGATGGCAAACAGGCTGGTCAGCCGCGCCTCGGACGCCAGCAGATCGTAGCAGCTTTCGTCGAGTTGATGTTCCTCGACACGGTAGCCGATCGAGAGCAGCTTGCGCTCCTGCCGCATCAGGAAGGAGAAATCCATCTCGAAGGCGTAACGGCGGCAGCGTTCGCGCAGCGCCAGCAGCTTGGCGCGCAAGGCTTCGACAGCGTTCTCGTCGCTGTGGGAGTCATGCACATGCGCTTCGCAGGTCGCTTCCAGCCGCGCTGCCCAATCGGCGATCACGTCGCTGCGCTGCGATCCCGCTTCGGTATGGATAGCGGTGGCGAGCTTGCGGATTTCGCCGGCAAGCACGGCCAGATTGATGGTGCGGATCGAGGCCATCTCCGGCTGCGCCTTGATGGTCATCACGGCGCGCCGCATACCGTCGAGACGGTCGGCCAGCCGCTGGCGCAGCGGCCTGAGCTGACGGCGGTCGTCAGGCAATTCCTCGAGGCTCTCGTCAAGGATCGTCACCGTGTCGAGGACGCCTTCGAAATCGCCCTGCAGATGCACGGACGGGGCTTCGGCCCATTCGGCGCAGGCAGCCGCGACCGCGACCAGATGTCCGGCGAGGTTGCCGCTGTCGACGGCCGAAATATACAACGGATAGAGCGGCTTCAGCGTCGTGGTGTCGTACCAGTTGAAGAGATGGCCGCGGTTGCGCGGCATGCTCTCGATGGTGGTCATCGTCGCATCGATGCGGGTGATGGCGTCGGAGAGCGCTATCCAGCCGAAATCCCGCGCCGAGACCACAGACAGGAGATAGACGCCGATATTGGTCGGCGATGTCCGCGGCGCCACCACCGGCGCCGGGCTCTCCTGGAAATTGTCGGGCGGCAGATTGTGATGCTCGGCCGTGACGAAGGTTTCGAAATAGTGCCAGGTGCGGCGCGCCACGGTGCGCAGCGTGTGGATGTCGGCCTGCGAGATGCGCAGGCGGTCCTCGGTCTCGGCCGAGCGGCTGATCCAGCAGGCCACCGCCGGCGAGCCGATCCAGAACAGCGCGAAGAAGAAGGCGACGAAGGCGCCGGTGGAATCGGCCAGCACGGGAATCGCAAGACCGACGACGCCGATGATCACGGCGCCGTACATCATGCTGTAATAGGAGCCGAGATCGTTGTCGCCCCCCTTGTGCGCCTGCGACGCCGTGCGCCATTCCAGAAGGTTCTGGCGGCTGACGAACAGGCGATATAGCGTGCGCACGATGGCGTCGCCCATCATCCAGGCGTTGTGCGCCATCAACAGCACTTTCAGCGCCACGAGCGCCGTGCCGAAGACGGTGTCGCGCGCCAGCGCCGAGAAATGGCCGCGTGGCGTTTGGTCGCCGCTCTTGGGCAGGATGCCGTTGATCACATCGAAAGTCGGCGCCATGAACAGCGATAGGATCAAAAGCGCCTGCCACTGCGCGGCCTGCGTGAAGGGCAGCAGCGTCCAGCCGGCGATCGCCGCCATCACCCAGAAGATCGGGGTCAGCGAACGGCGCAGATTGTCGACCATCTTCCAGCGCGACAGCGCCGGCACGCCGGAACGCGGCGAGAAGATGAAGCGCAGCAGCTGCCAGTCGCCCCGCGCCCAGCGGTGATGGCGCGAGGCGTCGACCGAATAGCGGGTCGGATAGTCCTCGACCAGTTCGACGTCGGTGACGAGCGCGGCACGCGCCAGCGCGCCTTCGAGCAGATCATGGCTGAGGACGGTGTTTTCCTCGATGCGGCCCTTCAGCGCCGCCTCGAAAGCGTCGACATGATAGAGGCCCTTGCCAGTGAAGGAGCCGTCGCTGAAGACGTCCTGGTAGAGATCGGACACGGCAAAGACGTAAGGGTCGAGACCGCTGTTGGCCGAAAAGACGCGCTGGAAGAACGAGGCGTCGTCGCCACTGGTGAGCGAGGCCGTGATGCGCGGCTGCAAGATGGTGTAGCCGGCGGTGACGACACGCTTTGCCGCGTCGAAATGCGGGCGGTTGAGCGGATGGGCGAGCTTGCCGACCAACGACGACACGGCGTCGCGCGTGGTGCGCGTGTCGGCGTCCAGCGTCATGACGTATAGGACCTTTTCCGGCAGCGGCACGTCGAGCGGCAGGAAGGTGGTGTCGCTGTCGCCGCGCAGGAGAAGGTTCAGCTCGTGCAGCTTGCCGCGCTTGCGCTCCCAGCCCATCCACGCGCCTTGCGCCTGGTTGTAGAGCCGGCGCCGATGCAGGATATAAAAACGCGGCGCGCCCTCCGAGGGGTAGCGGGCATTGAGCCTGGCGATCTCGTCGCGTGCATATTGCAGGATTTCGATGTCGGCGGCGTCGATCTCGGTCTTGGAGTCCGGCCAGTCGGACAGCAGCGCGAAATGGATTTCATCCGCCGTATTGGCGAGGTGATGCACCTCGATGTTGCGGATGTTTTCCTCGACATCGTCGCGCGAGCCGATCAGCGAGGGAACCACGACCAGCGTGCGCGCCGCGGCCGGAATGCCGTGCTTGTAGTCATAGCCGACCAGCCGTGTCGGCTTCAGGAACAGCGAAACGACGGTGTTGAAGAAGGCGAGTGCGCCCTCGCTGGCGGGTACCGCAAACAGCGCCAGCATCAACGTGATCGAGGGAACCGACAGGCCGAGATGGGCAAGCGCATTGCCTGAGAGCACCAGCAGCAGCATCGTCAGCAGGAAGACCGGAGCCACGATGCCCAGCCAGCCCGTGGCGGTGAAGGCTCGCTTGAAGGTCACATAGAAAGGCGGCCGGTAACCGATTGCCTTTTCCAGGTCCGGCCGGCGCGGCCCGACGAGGAAGAAACCGACATCGGTATGCATGGCGGGATCGGCAGCTTCATCCGGCACGCCGGACGCATCGGTAACGCCGGGCACATGGCTGGCAAGCTCGATCGCCTTTTCGGCGACGCGGAATTCGGACAGGTCGGAGCGGCGCGCCAGCTGTTCGATCGATGTGCGGTACTGGTCGCGCGAAAAGAAGTCGAGCGCGGCGAAATCGGTGCGCTCGCGCAGCAGCGTGTCGATGCGGCTGACACCCTCGAACCACACAGTCCAGTCGACGTCGTTGATGAGGCGCAGGCCGCGGATGATGTTGCCGGTGGTGACATTGCCGCCGGACAGCGTGCGATGCTCGGAGATGATGATTTCCTCGGCGTCGGAGCCGGTCTTCTCGAGCTCGACCTCCAGCCATTCCAGCGCCCTGCCGGCATTCTGCGAACCGTCGCGCAGGCGGTAGAGCAGTTGGGTGGCGAAGGTCGTGTCCTGGGCATGCGCGCCGTAACTCGACAGGATTTTCTGGCGGTCGGCATTGTCGTCGGTCGCCAGCACGCGGTCGGCGACCTCGTTGGCGATATGGCGCATCTGCCTGGTGCGGTCGACACGCACGGCGATACGGCGCAGGTTTTCGATCAGCACGAAGCGCAGCAGCGACGGCAGCGCCCAGAGCTCGCCGATCTTCAGCGGCTCGACCGACTGGAAACCCTCGACGATGGATTTGAACATGGTCGCCGAGACGGAACTGTCGGAATGGGCGACATAGCTCCAGGCCAGCGCCAGCGCGCGCGGCACGGCGACGCCGTCGGACAGTTTCAGGGTCGGCAACTGCCGGTAGAAACGGCGCGGCAGGTCGCGCTTGACCTGGAAGATGGTCTCTTCGACCAGATAGTTGTTGTCGAGCAACCATTGCGCGGCAGGCGTGATGGTTTCGCCCTTGGCCTGGGCGGCATTGGTCGAGCGGTAGACTTCGAGGATCTTCTTGGCGCTGTCGCGGATGCGGGCCTGGAACTCGAACGGCGCCAGGCCGAACAGGTCCTTGATGTCGCCCTTGGCAAGGCTTTCGCCCAGCGCGCGCAGCCGCTCTTCGGGCAGGAAATTAGAGCGTATCGGCTCTTCGGTAATGACCGGGAACCTGGCGCTGGTCTTTTCGATATGGGCAGGATTTGTCTGGATATTCATTGAAAATTCCGCATGGGGGACGCGATGCGGCGTCACCGCCACGGCAATGTCCCTAAAACCGATTCGAATGCAATTGGTTGCATGATTACACTGGCCGAAAGTTTTGCTTCGCACCACACCAGGGGCGTTATCCCTTCGACATTTCAAGGAGGGGCTTTCGACAACACAAGGACGAGCACCCCTGCTTCCCGTCCGCCGTGGAACGACGGAAGGATTCAGGCTTTTTCGTGATCCAGGCAACAGCTTACGCCAGATTTCTCCGGCCTGCGATCATGTTTGGCAACAGGCGTTAATCGTTGCCGCCGGCGCGGCTAGCCCAGGCTGGCGATCCGGATCACGAACACGGTGGTCCGCCCCGCCGGTTCCAGGCGCAGTTCCGCGACGTCCGAGCCTGTCAGAAGCGCATCGCGCGGCCCCAATTGGACGGTTGTCGGGCCGGTCACGCCGACCTCGCCGTCGAGCGGCAGCATAAGGGTCGTTGCGGTCGTCGGGCGGATATCGATTGGCGCCGACACCAGCAGGCGCTCGACCGTGTGCGTTGCCCGCCCGCGGCGGGTCATGACGTTGAGGTCGGTGATCGGACCGGAGATCAGCGTGGCCTGCGTCGCCACGTCGGCAGGGAAGGAAAGCGGGGCCGACGCCCCGGTCAGCCGCTCCGGTGGCCTGCCGGCAATATCGAGGACGATGCCCTCGCCTTCCAGCACGGCCAGCGTGCGGTCGACTCCGGCAAAGCCCGAGAACGGGCCGCCGCCCTCGACCCGCGCCATCGAGACGCGCCAGTCGAAGTCGTCAAGCCCGGCGCCGTCAGGTGAAACGGCGATCTCGGTCGTCGTGCCGCCGCCATTCTTCCACGGCATGACGCGGTAATCGGCGGCACGAAGGATGCGCATCGGTCCAGCCAATCAACCTAATATGCCGGGCAGGTTGAGCTGGTGCTCTTTCGCGCACTCAATGGCGATGTCGTAGCCGGCATCGGCGTGGCGCATGACGCCGGTCGCCGGGTCGTTCCACAGCACGCGCTCCAGCCGCTTTGCGGCGTCCGCCGTGCCATCGGCGACGATAACCATGCCGGAATGTTGCGAAAAGCCCATGCCGACGCCGCCGCCGTGATGCAGCGACACCCAGGTGGCGCCGGACGCGGTGTTGAGCAGCGCGTTGAGCAGCGGCCAGTCGGAGACGGCGTCGGAGCCGTCCTTCATTGCTTCCGTCTCACGGTTTGGCGAAGCGACCGAGCCGGAATCAAGGTGGTCGCGGCCGATGACGACCGGCGCCTTGAGTTCGCCCTTGGCCACCATCTCGTTGAAGGCAAGGCCGAGCCTGTGGCGGTCGCCGAGGCCGACCCAGCAGATGCGCGCCGGCAGGCCCTGGAACGCAATGCGCTCGCGCGCCATGTCCAGCCAGTTGTGCAGATGGGTGTTGCCGGGGGTCAGTTCACGCACCTTGGCGTCGGTCTTGTAGATGTCCTCGGGATCGCCGGAGAGCGCGGCCCAGCGGAACGGGCCGATGCCGCGGCAGAACAGCGGGCGGATATAGGCGGGCACGAAGCCCGGGAACGCAAAGGCGTTTTCAAACCCTTCGTCCTTGGCGACCTGGCGGATGTTGTTGCCGTAGTCGAGCGTCGGGACACCGGCGTTCCAGAACGCAACCATCGCCTCGACATGCTCGCGCATCGACGCACGGGCCGCCTTTTCGACTGCCTTGGGGTCGCTGACGCGCTTCTCGCGCCATTCGGCCATCGTCCAGCCCTTGGGCAGGTAGCCGTTGACTGGATCGTGCGCCGAGGTCTGGTCGGTGACCATGTCGGGGCGGATGCCGCGCTTGAACATCTCCGGCACGATCTCGGCCGCATTGCCGAGCAGGCCGACCGACTTGGCCTCGCCGGCCTTGGTCCAGCGCTCGATCATCGCCATCGCTTCGTCGAGCGTCTCGGCCTTCTCGTCGACATAGCGGGTGCGCAGGCGGAAATCGATGGAGTCCGGATTGCATTCGATGGCTAGGCAGCAGGCGCCGGCCATGACGGCTGCGAGAGGCTGGGCGCCGCCCATGCCGCCGAGACCGGCGGTCAGGATCCACTTGCCTTTGAGGTTGCCGTTGTAGTGCTGGCGGCCGGCCTCGACGAAGGTTTCATAGGTGCCCTGCACGATGCCTTGCGTGCCGATATAGATCCATGAGCCGGCCGTCATCTGGCCGTACATCATCAGGCCCTTCTTATCGAGCTCGTTGAATTTATCCCAGGTTGCCCAGTGCGGCACGATGTTGGAGTTGGCGATGAGCACGCGCGGGGCGTTGGAGTGGGTTTTGAAAACGCCGACCGGCTTGCCGGACTGGACCAGCAGCGTCTCATCCTCGTTGAGCGTCTTCAGCGAGGCGACGATGCTGTCGAAATCGTTCCAGGTGCGCGCGGCCCGGCCGATGCCGCCATAGACGACGAGCTCGTTGGGGTTTTCGGCGACGTCCGGATCCAGATTGTTCATCAGCATGCGCAACGGCGCTTCGGTCGTCCAGTATTTGGCGTTGAGCTTGTCGCCGCGCGGCGCACGCACTTCGCGGATGTTGTGGCGAGGATTGTTCATCACTGTCCCTTTCGAGTAAGGCGGCGCCTCAGCGCCCGGCCCAGTCAATGGCGGTTTGGAGGATTTTCGTCAGCGTTGCGCGCATCGGCGCGGCAAACGCGGCATCGTAAGGCACCGGCCAATTGTCCGGTTCGCCCTTGCCTTCGGGCTCGCGCAAATAGCCGCGATCGGCAAGTTCCATCTGCAGCGCATGGTAGCCGCCTTGCGGATTGCCGAAGTAGCGTGTGATCCAGCCGCCCTTGAAGCGGCCGTTGATGACGTTGCTTTGACCGCTTTCGGCCATGATCTGGCCGACCAGCGCCTGCAGCGCCGGATCGGCAGTCTGCCCGTCATTGGTGCCGAGATTGAAGACCGGCAGCGTGCCATAGAACAGGCGCGGCAGTACCGACCGGATCGAGTGGCAATCGTAGATGACAATTTTTTCGTGCAGGCCGCGCAACCTGACGGCCTGGGCCGCCAGCATTTCATGGTAGGGCACGAAATACGCCATGCGGCGCTGGTCTATCTCCGACGGCGTCGGTTCGGCGCCGGGCAGATACAGCGGATCCCCGTCGAAGGTCTCGGTCGGGCAAAGCGTCGTCGTCGTCTGCCCGGGATAGAGCGAGGCGCCGGAAGGATCGCGATTGACGTCGATGACGGTGCGCGAGATCGAGGTGTGCACCACCGTCGCGCCAAGGCCGGCGGCGAAATCGTAGAGATTGTCGATCCACCAGTCGCAATCGCGGCGGCCGAGCCAGGGCGAGACCAGCCGGTTGTCGAGGCCGGCGAGATCGATGCCGGTATGCGGGATCGACACCAGGAGCGGTGCCGTGCCTTCCGTCACTGTAAGCCAGTCGGTCATGTCAGGCTCCCGAAATCGAAGGCAGTGTTATCGCGCCGGCCACCTTGACGGCAGCGCCGCTGCGCACCATGGCGATGGCCTTTTCCATGTCGGGATGGAAATGCCGGTCGGTATCGAGATGCGGCACCTCGGCGCGGACCAATTTGCGCACGGCTTCAAGCGCCGCGCTCGATGCCAGCGGCGCATGGAAATCGCAGCCTTGCGCCGCGGCCAAGAGTTCGATGCCGATGACGGCCGTGGCATTTTCCACCATGACGATCAGCCGGCGCGCGCCGTGTGCGGCCATCGAGACATGGTCTTCCTGGTTGGCCGAGGTCGGGATGGAATCGACACTGGCCGGATAGGCCTTCTGTTTGTTTTCGGAGACGAGCGCTGCAGCCGTCACCTGAGGGATCATGAAGCCGGAGTTCAGGCCTGGCTTCGGCGTCAAAAAGGCCGGCATGCCGGACAGCGCGGGATCAACCAGCATGGCGATGCGGCGTTCCGACAGCGAGCCGATCTCGCAGACGGCGAGCGCGATCATGTCGGCGGCGAAAGCCACCGGCTCGGCGTGGAAATTGCCGCCGGAAAGTGCTGTGTCGTCCTCGGCGAAGATCAGCGGATTGTCGGTGACGCCATTGGCCTCGGTGCCGAGCGTATCGGCGGCCTGGCGCAGCACGCTCAGCGCCGCCCCCATTACCTGCGGCTGGCAGCGCAGGCAGTATGGGTCCTGCACGCGTTCGTCGCCGACGCGGTGCGATTCACGGATGGCGCTGCCGGCCATCAGATTGCGCAGCGCTGCGGCCGTCTCGATCTGGCCGGGGTGTTTTCTGAGGAGATGAATGCGCGGATCGAAGGGGGCGTCCGAACCCTTGGCGGCGTCGGTCGACAGCGCGCCGGCAACCAGGGCCGACTGGTAGAGCACTTCGGCCTCGAACAGAGCGGCCAGCGCATAGGCGGTGGAGAACTGCGTGCCGTTGAGCAGCGCCAGACCTTCCTTGGCGCCGAGCGTCACCGGCTCCAGTCCGTGCGAGACGAAGGCGACCTTGGCCGGAAAGCGGCCATGCGGGGTAAAGCATTCGCCGACGCCGATCATGACGGCGGTCATGTGCGACAGCGGCGCGAGATCGCCCGAAGCGCCGACCGAGCCCTGCGCCGGCACCACGGGGATGACGTCGTTGGCGAGCATGGCTTCCAGCAGTTCGATGGTCTGCGGCCGCACGCCGGAGGCGCCCTGCGCCAGGCTGGCGAGCTTCAGCGCCATCATCAGCCGGACCACCGCGACCGGCATCGGCTCACCGACGCCGGCGGCATGCGACAGCACGATGTTGCGCTGCAGGGTTTCGAGATCGGCCGCCGGGATGCGAACGCTGGCCAGTTTGCCGAAGCCGGTGTTGATGCCATAGACCGGCTCACCCTTGGCGACGATGCGGGCGACCGCCTCGGCACTGGCCTTGATCTTTGGGCGGCAGGCGGCGTCCAGCTTCGGCACGGCACCACGATAGATGCCGCGCCAGTCGGCCAGCGTCGCATTGCCGGGCTTCAGAGTGAGTTCGGTCATTGTCCTCTCCAGATGCGGGCATGAAGCGGGTTGAAGCCCATGCGATAGACGAGTTCGGCCGGGCGCTCGATGTCCCAGATCGCCAGGTCAGCGGATTTGCCTGCCTCAAGCGTGCCGGTCTGGCCGAGCAGCCCAAGCGCGCGGGCGGCCTCGCGGGTGGTTCCGACCACGCATTCCTCGACGGTCAGGCCAAACAGGGTCGCCGCCATGTTCATGGTCAGCAGCAGCGAGGTCAGCGGCGAGGTGCCGGGATTGTTGTCGGTGGCGACAGCCATCTTGACCCCGTGCTGGCGAAACAGGCCGATCGGCGGCTTCTTGGTTTCGCGGATGAAATAGTAGGCGCCGGGCAGGATCGTCGCCACGGTGCCGGCCTTGGCCATCGCTACAGCGCCGGCTTCATCGGTGTATTCGAGATGGTCGGCCGACAGCCCGCCATAACGCGCGGCAAGTTCGGCGCCATGCAGGTTGGACAGTTGGTCGGCATGGAGTTTGACCGGAAGGCCGAGCGCCATGGCCTTGTCGAACACGCGCGCGATCTGCTCCGGCGAAAAGGCGATGCCTTCGCAGAAACCGTCGACGGCGTCGGCCAAGCCTTCGGCTGCGATGGCAGGCAGGATCGTGTTGGCGACGAGGTCGACGAAAGCATCTTTGTCGCCCTTCGCTTCCGGCGGCAGCGCATGCGCGCCGAGGAAGGTGGTGCGGACCGTCACCGGGCGCTCCTTGTCCAGGCGCCGCGCGGCGCGAAGCGATTTTTGCTCGTTTTCGAGATCGAGCCCGTAGCCCGACTTTACCTCTACCGTGGTGACGCCTTCCGCCATCAGCGCGTCGAGGCGTGGCAGCGTCTGCGCAACCAGTTCGTCTTCGCTGGCCGCACGCAAGGATTTGACCGAGGAAACGATGCCGCCGCCGGCCCGCGCCACTTCTTCATAGGTGGCGCCGGCAAGGCGCATCTCGAACTCGTTGGCGCGGTTGCCGGCATGTACGAGGTGGGTGTGGCAGTCGATCAGGCCGGGCGTGATCCAGCGACCTTCGCAGTCGGTGATCTCGGCGTCGCGAGCCAGGGCCGACGGCATGTCTGCTTCCGGCCCGGCATAGGCAATCAGACCGTCGCGGGCCACGATTGCGCCCTTTTCGACGATACCCAGTCCGGTTTCGCCTTCGGCCATGGTCGCCAGGCGCGCATTGCGCCAAAGGTGAAGGCCCCCTGCCCGGCTTTTATCTTGTGCCGCCATCATCTTTTCCGTTTGATTGGACGGTGATTATGTATATACATATTGAAACGGACTGCAAGTGCTATTGTTCAGGGAACGGGAGAAAAACGTGACGGCGATCTTTGCGGAACAGGCATTGCTGCCCGACGGCTGGCACGACCATGTCAGGATATCGATCGGCGATGGCCGTATCGCGACAGTCGAGACGCAGGCATCGGCGCAAGCCGGTGATGAGCGTCACGCGATCGTCGTGTCCGGCATGCCGAACCTGCACAGCCATGCCTTCCAGCGCGGCATGGCCGGGCTTGCCGAATTGCGCGGCCCCTCGGCCGACAGTTTCTGGAGCTGGCGTGACGTCATGTATCGCTTCGCGCTGTCGATGACGCCGGCCCAGGTCGAAGCGGTTGCCGCGCAGCTCTATGTCGAGATGCTGGAGGCCGGGTTCTCGCGCGTTGGCGAATTCCACTATCTCCACCACGACCGCGATGGAAAACCCTATGCCAATCTGGCTGAGATGGCCGAGCGCATTGCGGCCGCGGCTGGCGAGACCGGCATCGGCCTGACACTGCTGCCGGTGTTTTATGCGCATTCTTCCTTTGGCGGCGCTGCTCCAAACGATGGCCAGCGGCGATTCATCAACGATGTGAATCGCTTCGGGCGGCTGCTCGAGAAAGCTCGCGAATCCGTTCGCACGTTGAATCAAGGCGTCGTCGGCGTTGCCCCGCACAGCCTGCGCGCCGCAACGCCGGAGGAACTCAGTGCCGTTGCCGCCATGGCGCCGGATGCGCCGATCCACATCCATGTTGCCGAGCAGGTGAAGGAAGTCGAGGACTGCCTTGCCTGGTCAGGCACACGGCCGGTCGAATGGCTGCTTGCCAATGCCGGGATCGACAAGCGCTGGTGCCTGATCCACGCCACCCACATGACCGAGGACGAGACGGTTCGCATGGCCAGGAGCGGCGCCATTGCCGGGCTGTGCCCGATCACCGAGGCCAATCTTGGCGACGGTACCTTTGCCGCGCCACTTTTCATGGACAATGGCGGCCGCTTCGGTGTCGGCTCCGATTCCAATGTGCTGATCGGCCTGCCGGATGAACTCAGGCAACTCGAATATTCGCAGCGTCTGGCGCATCGGGCTCGCAATGTGCTGGCTCCCGCCGGCGGGTCGAACGGGCGCTCCTTGTTCGACGCCGCGCTCGACGGCGGCAGCGCCGCGCTCGGCGCCGGCCCGTCGCGGATCGCAGCCGGGGCGCCGGCCGATTTCGTCTCGCTCGACCAGAACCATCCCTCGCTTGCCGGCAAGAACGGCGATGCCATCCTCGACGCCTGGATCTTTGCCAATGGCAGCAAGGTCGATTGCGTCTGGGTGCATGGCCAAAAACAGGTCAGCGGCGGCCGGCATGCCAGGCGTGAGGCGATCGCCGAGCGCTTTCGCCAGGTGATGATGGCGCTTTCGGCATGAGTATTACAGAGACAGCGGCGGTGGAACTCGGCGGCTCGCTGCACCAGCGCATCCTGTCCGACATCAGCGAGAAGATTTTGTCCGGCGCGTGGGCGCCGGGCCACCGCATCCCGTTTGAGCACGAATTGACGGAACAGTACAATTGCTCGCGCATGACGGTGAACAAAGCGCTGTCGCAGCTGGCCAAGGCCGGGCTGATCGAACGCCGTCGGCGCTCGGGCAGTTTTGTGCGCCAGCCGCAATCACAGGCCGCGGTGCTGGAACTGCATGACATCCGTATCGAGGTCGAGGCGCTGGGCCTGCCCTATCGCTACGAGCGGGTGGCGCGGCAGAAAAGGCGCAGCAGCGCCGAGGACCGTGCACTGCTGGAGCTCTCGGCAGCGGGACCGCTGCTGGCGTTGGAAGGCCTGCACTTCGCCGGAAAGCGGCCATTCGCCCACGAACAACGGCTGATCAACCTCACTGCCGTGCCTGAAGCGGTCGAGGAGGCGTTCTCGGATATCGCGCCAGGCCCATGGCTGATCGGCCGCGTGCCGTGGAGCGAGGCCGAACACCGCATCCGCGCGGTAGGGGCGGACCGGCACATTGCCGAAGCGCTCGACATCCCAACCGGCGCGCCCTGCCTGGTGGTCGAGCGCCGCACCTGGAGCGCGGAGCACCCGGTGACGCAGGTGAGGTTCACTTATCCAGCCGAGAGCCACACGCTGGTTGCAAGGTTCCGGCCGGGGTAGCTGCGCTTACCCTCCCCCTTGTGGGGAGGGTCGGCCGCGAAGCGGCGGGGTGGGGGTGCGGCACCGCTCCCCACCCTGACCTTTGGTCCGACCTCCCCACAAGGGGGAGGTAGAGGGTCAGCGCTTTAAATCGCCGCCGTGACAATAATCTCGACCGTATACTCCGGCCCAGCCAGCTTGGCTTCGCCGGTGGCGCGGGCGGGCGTATTGCCCTGCGGCACCCACTTGTCCCATTCCTTGTTCATCTCGGCGAAGGTGCCCATGTCGGCCAACCAGATGATCGCCTGCAGAATCTTTGTCTTGTCGGTGCCGGCCTTGGCCAGCAATTCATCGATGGTGGCCAGGATCGACTTCGTCTGTTCGCCGACGCTGGCGCCGGGCGTCCCGACCTGGCCGGCCAAATAGACGGTGTCACCGTGAATGACGATCTGGCTCATGCGCGGGCCAACATCGATGCGACGAATGCTCATGGGGAGGTTCCTTCGTTTTGAGGGTCGCGCCTGTTTAGAGTCGCTGCAGGCTTCGGGCAAGGCCAACAGCGCGCATCCGATTGAGCCTGAGTTGGATTTTCCTCCGGGAATGGCTATTTGCGCAAAAGGATTTACTTCTGCGCGGATTGCCGACGTCGTGCGAGAGTGGCAAAACTTTGCGCCAAACCAGATTGCGAGGATGCTGCCATGGAATATCGCGAAATCAGCGAGGACTATTCGGTTTCGGGCCAGATCCAGCCCGAAGATGCCACCGCCATCAAGGAAGCCGGCTTCAAGAGCGTGATCTGCAACCGTCCGGATGACGAGCAGCCCGGCCAGCCTTCGGCCGACAGTGTCAAGGCGGCAGTCGAAGCCGCGGGACTGGCTTTCCGCTACATCCCGGTGATCAGCGGGCAGATCACGGCCGAGAATGTCGAGGACCAGGCCGAGGCGCTCGACGCGCTCGAAGGCCCGGTGTTTGCTTATTGCCGCTCTGGAGCGCGTTGCACCAACCTTTACGGGCTGATCCAGCAGTCGAAGGGTTAAATCGGCAGCGCGCCGGTTTCCTTCAGCGTCTCCAGTACGATCGCCGTCTTCACATGCTGCACGGATTCATGCGGCAGCAGCACGCTGTTGACGAATTCCGACAGCGACTTGAGGTCCGGCGTCACCACCTTCAGGATGTAGTCCATCTCGCCGGTCAGGGCATGCGCTTCCTGCACCTCCGGCAGCCGCGCCAAAAGTTCGCCGAAGCGCCTGGCATTGTCGCGATTGTGGGTCGCCAATGTCACCGAGATGACGTTGACCAGCGAGAAGCCGAGCTTGTCGCGGTCGAGCACCGCGCGATAGCCCTTGATGTAACCGTCTTCCTCTAGCCGCTGGCGGCGGCGCGAGCATTGCGACGCCGACAGGTTCACCCGTTCCGACAGATCGTTGTTGGTGAGCCGCGCATCGCTCTGCAAAAGAGCCATTATCTTGCGGTCGAATTGATCGATACGCGCATCATCCATGGATTTTTCTCCAATCATGCATGAATTACGCGCAAGATGATCATTTCAAGCGTTTGAATGCAAGCACCGTGCGGCCATTCCGCGCTATGATTGGTTATCTCGTGGTCCGATGTGGCCACCATCCGTTTGGAGGAATGCCATGGGTCCCTTCCCGCACGACGCCCCGCCTGCAAACATCAGCAAGGAAAACCCGGCCGGCACCGACGGATTCGAGTTTGTCGAGTTCGCGCATTCGGAGCCGCAGAAGCTTGCCGAATTGTTCACCCGTATGGGTTACATCGCGGTCGCAAAGCACCGCACGAAAGAGATCACCGTCTGGCGCCAGGGCGACATCAACTATGTCGTCAATGCCGAGCCGGGCTCGCATGCGATGAAGTTCGCCGACAAGCACGGTCCCTGTGCCGCCTCGATGGCCTGGCGCGTGGTCGACGCAAAGCATGCGTTCGACCATGCGGTGTCGAAAGGCGCCACGCCCCATGAAGGCGACGACAAGGCGCTCGATGTGCCGGCCATTGTCGGCATCGGCGGCTCGCTGCTCTATTTCATCGACGCCTACGGCAAGAAGGGCTCGGCCTATGACGCCGAGTTCGAGTGGCTGGGCGCGCGCGACCCGCGGCCGCAAGGCGTCGGCTTCTATTTCCTCGACCACCTGACCCACAATGTCTATCGCGGCCAGATGGACAAATGGTGGGACTTTTATCGCGAGCTGTTCGGCTTCAAGCAGATCCATTTCTTCGACATTGACGGCAAGATCACCGGCCTGGTCAGCCGCGCCATCACCTCGCCCTGCGGCAAGATCCGCATTCCGCTGAACGAGTCCAAGGACGAGACCAGCCAGATCGCCGAGTATCTGAAGAAATACAATGGCGAAGGCATCCAGCACATCGCTGTCGGCACCGACGAGATCTACGCCGCCACGGACAAACTGGCAGCCAACGGGCTGAAATTCATGCCCGGCCCGCCGGAGACCTATTACGACATGTCGTATGACCGCGTGAACGGCCATGACGAGCCGATCGAGCGGATGAAGAAGCACGGCATCCTGATCGACGGCGAAGGCGTGGTCGATGGCGGCACGACCAAGATCCTGCTGCAGATTTTCTCCAAAACCGTGATCGGGCCGATCTTCTTCGAATTCATTCAGAGGAAGGGCGACGAAGGCTTTGGCGAAGGCAATTTCCGCGCGCTGTTCGAATCGATCGAACAGGACCAGATCAAGCGCGGCGTGATCAAGGTGGACGGCAAGGCGGCCTGAGATCACATACTGGTTTGCGGCTCTATCGGCTTTGATCTGAGCTCAGATCACAAGAGGTCGAGCCGTGCACGTCTCAATAACAGAAGCCAGGGCCAAACTGTCGGAGCTCGTCAGGCGCGCAAATGCCGGCGAAGAGATCGTAATCACCCGGCGCGGCAGGGTCGTAGCGCGTCTCTTGCCGCCGTCCGGCAAGGACAGACCTATCGGCGTTACCGCTACTCTGAACGAGCCGAGTCGCTTGACGATTAACTAGAGTCCCAGTCGCTCGATCTCTGCACTTCTCAATTTCAAATCATAGTCGAGCAGAAACTCGTCCAGTTGCGGCGGCGCGACCGAGGTGCCGGAGAGCATCGCGTGCACCTGGCCGCGATGATGGATGTCGTGCAGGAAGACGTGGCCGAGGATGTCGCCAATCTTTTCGGGGATCATGCCGTCCTGACGCCGGTCGGTGATGACCTGGCGATCAAGATCGTCCGCCGAAAGGCTGTTGCAAAAGGCGATCAGACGCCGGTCGGCCGCAGTCTGGGTGGCAAACAGCGCCTGCGGTTCATCGAACGGCACGTAATCGTCATGGGCGGCAGCACCCACGCCGCCCTCTTCCAGAAAATCGAGATAGAGATGATCCACTGCAAGGATGTGGTTCAGCGTCGCCTTGATCGACGGGAAGAAGCTGGTGCGTTCGGCTTCGAATTCGCCGGGCTTGAGCTGCAGCACGGCGCGGTAAAGCCGATCGTTCGACCAGAGATTGTTGCCGGCCATGCGGCGCAGATGGTCGAGCAGGGTCACGAGTTCATTCGTCTGACCAGGCCAATGCCTGCCGCCATGACCGCGAAGCCGGCGACAACGATCAGCAAAAGCCGGTTCATGCGCCGGCGCATGGCCTGCGTTTCCACATCGCGCGCCACATTGGTGTTGGTGATGGTGTGGAACATCATCGCCTTGCGCGGGTAGCCGCTGCGGTTGGTCAGATCGGGCGAGCGCGCCTCGATGCGGTAGCTCAGCCGGATCGCCAGGATGAACACCACCAGAATCCCAAGCGCCCATACGCCGGCCAACAGATAGAACGCCTCGCCCGTCATTGCATTGCCCCCCCGTTATGCCTGGTACTTCTCGACCTTCTGCTCGATGGCGCCGAAGATCGAATGTCCCGTCCTGTCCTTCATCTCGATGCGCACCGTGTCGCCGAAACGCAGGAACGGCGTCTTTGGTTCGCCTGATACAATGGTCTCGATCATGCGCAATTCTGCAATGCAGGAATAGCCGGCGCCGCCCGCCGCGACCTCCTTGCCCGGCCCGCCATCAAGCTTGTTGGAGACGGTGCCGGAACCGATGATGGTGCCAGGCGCAAGCGGCCTTGTCTTCGCGGCATGGGCAATCAGCGCCGGAAAATCGAAGGTCATGTCGACGCCAGCATTGGCCCGGCCGAACGGCTTGCCGTTGAGGTCGACGAGCAGCGGCAGGCTGACCTTGCCGCCATCCCAGGCGTCGCCGAGTTCATCCGGCGTCACCGCGACCGGCGAGAAGGCCGAGGACGGTTTCGACTGGAAGAAGCCGAACCCTTTGGCAAGTTCAGGCCCGGTCAGCGCGCGCAGCGTCACGTCGTTGGCCAGCATGACCAGCCGGATCGCTGCGCGTGCCTGGTCGAGGCTAGCGCCCATCGGCACATCGTCGACAATGACGGCGACCTCCGCCTCCATGTCGATGCCATAGGCCTCGTCCGCCATGCGAATCGGATCGCGCGGCGCGATGAAGGAATCGGAACCACCCTGGTAGATCAGCGGATCGGTCCAGAAGCTTGCCGGCATGTCGGCGCCACGGGCTTTGCGGACCAGTTCGACATGGTTCACGTAGGCCGACCCGTCGGCCCATTGATAGGCGCGCGGCAGCGGCGAATGCGCGTCATGCTCGTGGAAGCGAGCCGACGGGACAGCGTTGTTCTCCAGCGATTCGGCGATGGTCGCCAGATGCGGCGAAATCCGCTGCCAGTCGTCGAGCGCGGCCTGCAGCGCGCGCGCCAGGAACGAGGCGTCGGTGAAGCGCGTCAGGTCGCGCGAGACGACGACGAGTTTTCCATCGCGCGTCCCGTCCTTCAATGTGGCAAGCTTCATGCGGTTTCCTCTCCTGATGCGGCTTTGGCGCCGTCTAAGTTCACAACAAGGCCGTCGCGGGCAATCGTCAAGTCACCGGACCACGATTTCCTGACAACAGCCTCCCAATCGGCCTCGCCGATCCCGGGATCGTCGGCCGGAATGAGGTGATTGAGCACCAACTTTTTCACGCCGGCATCGCTGGCAATCCGGCCGGCTTCCTCGGCAAAGCTGTGGCTGGCGAGCAGATGCTCCTTCAGCCGCGCGCCGTTACCGGTTCGGGCCACCAGCCGCTTGATGCCCTCTTCCAGCATGGCTTCGTGGACGAGGATGTCGGCATTTTTGGCGAAGCCGGCGAGCGGCGGGAAGAAAGCCGTGTCGGCCGAGAACACCACGCTTTTGCCCGCGCACTCGAAACGCAGCGCGAAACAGTCGGTCACCGGCGGATGGTCGACGCGCAGCGCCGTTACCTTGAGGCCGTCCTCCTCAAGAACCAGGTCCTCGCCGAATTCGACGATCGAAATCAGCTCGCGGATATCCGGTCGGCCCTCGTCTACGACGCGGATCTTGATGTCGAACTCCATCGCCTCACAGAAGTGCCGCCAGTACTGGGCGGTGCCAAGCGGGCCGAACACGCTGACGGGCGTCGCCAGACCGGCCGTCCAGGCGGTGTGCAGCAACGGCCCCAGTTCCAGCACATGGTCGGAATGCAGATGGGTGACGAAGATGAGGTCGAGCGCCTTCAGGCTGACGCCGGCATCGACCAGGCCGCGCGTGACGCCCAGCCCGCAGTCGACGACGACGGTTCGCCCGCCAAGCTCCAGCAACGAAGAACTCGGCCATGGCCCACCCGGCCGCAGCGCTGGGCCGCCCTTGGAGCCGAGAAGCACCAGCCGGTCGCTCATGGGGCTGATCTCAAGACCAGTCGCCCTCCGGAGTGCCGTTGAAGCGCTTCTTCAGGTCGGACCAGCAGTCGATGTAGTTGTCCTGCCGTGTCTCCAGTTCGGCGCCGTAGCGGGTCAGCATTTGCGGGAATCGGGTCTCGAACATGAACGCCATCGTGTTGTCGAGCTTGACCGGTTTCAGCTCGGAGCGCGAGGCCTTTTCGAAGCCAGGCGCGTCGGGGCCGTGGGCCAGCATCAGATTGTGCAGGCTGATGCCGCCGGGCACGAAGCCTTCCTCCTTGGCGTCGTACTGGCCATGGATCAGGCCCATGAACTCGCTCATGATGTTGCGATGGTACCAGGGCGGCCGGAACGTATCCTCCGCCACCAGCCAGCGCGGCGGGAAGATGACGAAGTCGATGTTGGCGGTGCCTTCCTCGCCGCTCGGCGCGGTGAGCACAGTGAAGATCGACGGATCGGGATGGTCGAACAGAATGGCGCCGACCGGCGAAAACGTCGCCAGATCATATTTATAGGGCGCGTAATTGCCGTGCCACGCCACCACGTCGAGCGGGGAATGGCCAATCTCGGTGACATGGAAATTGCCGCACCATTTCACCGTCAGCCGGCACGGCGTCTCCTTCTCCTCGAACCAGGCGCAGGGCGTCTTGAAATCGCGCGGATTGGCCAGGCAATTGGCGCCGATCGGGCCGCGGTCGGGCAGCGTCAGCTTGGCGCCGTAATTCTCGCAGACATAGCCGCGCACTTCGGCATCGGCGAGTTCGACCTTGAACACCAGCCCGCGCGGCAGCACGGCGATCTCGCCCGGCCACAGTTCGATGACGCCCATCTCGGTGACGAAGCGCAAGGCGCCGACCTGCGGAACAATAAGCAACTCGCCGTCGGCGTTGAAGAAATGGTCGTCGACCATCGAGCGGTTGGCGACATAGACATGCGCCGCCATGCCGCTCTGCCCGAGCACATCGCCGGCCGTGGTGATGGTGCGCATGCCGGCGATGAAATCGGTCGGCTCCTTCGGCATCGGCACCGGGTTCCAGCGATACTGGCCGAGCGCCAGTTCGTGGTCGCCGACATTTGGCGCTGTCTTCCATAGGGGATAGCTCACCGCCTTGAAGCGGCCGGTATGCTTTACACTCGGCCGAATGCGATAGAGCCAGGAGCGCTCGTTGGTGCCGCGCGGGGCGGTGAAGGGCGAGCCGGAAAGCTGTTCGGCATAGAGGCCGTAAGCTGGCCGCTGCGGTGAGTTTCGTCCCTGCGGCAGCGAGCCGGGCAAGGTTTCGGTCTCGAAATCGTTGCCGAAGCCCGGCATGTAGGAAAAGGCCATCCGATCCTCCCTGATCCCGGTCTTGAGCCGCCTGGAACGCGGCTTGCCGACACTGTTGACCAAACTGGTTTCATTTGTAACCATCGAAAATGTAACTATCAACCGCGAATGACGCACAAGGTGCGCAGATGGAAATCCTCGAACTCGAAAGCTTCCTGCCCTACCGGCTCTACCGGCTTGCCGACGCCGTCAGCCGAGAATTCTCGAAGATCTACCGCGACCGCCACGGCCTGACGCGGCCGGAATGGCGCACGCTTTCAGGACTGGGCCAGCGCGGCACGATGACGGCAACGGCGCTCGGCGAGCAGTCGGCAATGCACAAGACCAAGGTTTCGCGGGCGGTGGCCGAACTCGAGCGAAGGCGTTGGCTGGTGCGGACGGCGGACGAGAACGATCGGCGTGTGGAGCACCTGGCTCTGACCAAAGCTGGGCTTGCTGCCTACCGAGAGATGGTGCCCCTGGCGAAGGCTTTTGAACGGGAGTTGCTGGCGAGGCTCAGCGTCGGGGAACGGGCGGCGATTGTCAGTGGTGTGGCGGCGCTGGAGAGGGCGTTATCCGCCTCGTAGCGATCCTGCACACCCCCCTCTGTCCTGCCGGACATCTCCCCCGCAAAGGGGGAGATTGGCAGCTTCGAGGTTACGCCTCTCTGCAGCGTTGGTGATTGGCGAAAGCAGCGGTGACATCAATCTCCCTCCTTGCGAGGGAGATGGCCGGCAGGCCAGAGGGGGGTGCTGTCCCGCCAGCGCTTCTGGATAGTGGGCGCTAACCCTCACCAATCCATCACCACCTTGCCCGAACTGCCGCTGCGCATCGCATCGAACCCGGTCTGAAAATCATCTATGCCGATGCGGTGGGTGATCAGGGCGGAAACATCCAGCGGACCCTGCACCAGCGCGATCATCTTGTACCAGGTCTCGAACATCTCGCGGCCGTAGATGCCCTTGAGATGCAGCATCTTGAAGATGACCTTGTTCCAGTCGATCTCGAAGCCGGTCGGCGCGATGCCCAGGATGGCGATCTTGCCGCCATTGTTCATGGTGTCGATCATGTCGCGGAAGGCGGGGGCTGCGCCCGACATTTCGAGGCCGACGTCAAATCCCTCGGTCATCCCCAGCGCGGGCATGACATCGCGCAGCTTTTCCTTCGAGGCATCGACGACATGCTGGACGCCGAGTTTTTTGGCCAGCGCCAGCCTGACCGGGTTGATGTCGGTGATGACGACCTTGCGAGCGCCGACACATTGCGCCACCAGCGCGCCCATGATGCCGATCGGCCCGGCGCCGGTAACCAGCACATCCTCGCCGACCAGGTCGAAGGACAGGGCGGTGTGGACGGCATTGCCCAACGGATCGAAGATCGCGGCGATCTCGTCGGGCACATCGTCGGGGATCGGCACGACATTGTGCTGCGGGATCGCCAGATATTCGCCGAAGGCGCCGGGGCGGTTGACGCCGACGCCGAGCGTGTTGCGACAGAGATGCCCTCTGCCCGCCCGGCAGTTGCGGCAGTGGCCGCAGACGATGTGACCCTCGCCGGAGACGCGCTGGCCGACCTTGTATTCGGTGACCGCGGCACCGAAATCGGCGACCGTGCCGACGAATTCATGGCCGGTCACCATCGGCACCGGCACCGTCTTTTGCGCCCACTGGTCCCAATTGTAGATGTGCACGTCGGTGCCGCAGATCGCCGTCTTCTTGACCTTGATCAGCACATCGTTGGGGCCGATCTCCGGCACGGGCACCTCTTCCATCCAGATGCCCGGTTCGGCCTTGGCCTTCACCAGCGCCTTCATCATGTTCGACATTCTTTTGTCCCTTGAATCCCTTGATCCGGAGCAGCTTTTGGCGGCTCAGGAGATAACGCCCAGTTCCTTGCCGACTGCCGCGAATGACGCCACGGCGCGGTCGATGTCGGCGCTGGAATGCGCCGCCGACATCTGTGTGCGGATGCGCGCCTGGCCCTTCGGCACAACCGGGAAGGAAAAGCCGATGACATAGATGCCGCGCTTCAGCATCCGCGCCGCCATCTCCTGCGCCAAAGTTGCGTCGCCCAGCATCACCGGAATGATCGGATGGTCGGCCCCGGCCAAGGTAAAGCCGAGCTTACCCATTTCAGAGCGGAAGCGCGCCGCATTGGCATATAGGCGCTCGCGCAAGGCGTCGCCATTGCGGATCAGGTCGAACACCTTGATCGAAGCGCCGGCGATCGCCGGCATCAGCGTGTTGGAGAAGAGATAAGGCCGCGAACGCTGGCGCAGCCAGTCGACAACCTGGCTTTTGCCTGAGGTGTAGCCGCCCGACGCGCCGCCCAGCGCCTTGCCGAGCGTGCCGGTGATGATGTCCACCCTGCCCTCGACGCCGCAATGTTCGGCCGAGCCGCGGCCGTTTTTGCCGACGAAGCCGACGGCATGGCTGTCATCGACCATCACCATGGCATCGTATTTTTCCGCGAGATCGCATACGCCCTTCAGATTGGCGATGATGCCGTCCATGGAGAACACGCCATCGGTGGCAATCAGCCTGAAGCGGCAATCCCTGGCTTCCTTCAGCCGTGCTTCGAGGTCGGCCATGTCGTTGTTGGCGTAGCGAAAACGCTTGGCCTTCGACAGCCTGACCCCGTCGATAATCGAGGCGTGGTTCAGCGCATCGGAGATGATCGCATCCTCCTCGCCGAGCAGCGTTTCGAACAGGCCGCCATTGGCGTCGAAGCAGGAGCCATAAAGAATGGTGTCGTCCATGCCGAGAAAAGCGGAAATCGTCGCCTCGAGCTGCTTGTGCTCTTCCTGCGTACCGCAGATGAAGCGCACCGAAGCCATGCCGTAGCCGTAGCGGTCCAGTGCGCCTTTGGCTGCGTCACGCAATTCGAGGCTGTCGGCGAGGCCGAGATAGTTGTTGGCGCAGAAATTCAGCACCTTGTCGCCGCCGACCTCGATCTGCGCCGACTGGGTCGAGGTGATCACCCGCTCGGATTTATAGAGCCCGGCGGATTTCAGCCCGGCAAGCTCGCTGTCGATGTGGGAAAGGAATGATGCGGTCATGGTTCGGCCTTGTTCGGTTTGCAGCGGACTGTCGCGCCACGCGGGCCAAAAATCCATCGCAAAAGCGACGGCTTCGGTGGCGAGGAGAAAAGCCGGACGCCCATCGTTTGCGCGCCCGGGGGGCACGGCTGCGGAACAATGCCATCAAGTTTCACGTCACACGTGAACACCCTGATAACCATTCCGCCAGCTTTCGTTTACTGTTGAAGCAACAGTTCCGCAGGTTTTCGGACCTGTTAACCCTTTCAAGTCAATGGTGTTCTTGTCATGAATCCGTGGCAGAACTCCGTTCGACCGAGGGTCACCTAGAATATGTCGCAGCAGCCGGCGCAAACCATCTCGGGCAAGCTCATCCTGCTGATCAAGACCGGCTACTGGCTGGCTCTATTGATCATCGCAGCCATGGTCATGGCGTCCTTCATCCTGCTGCAGCAGATGATGGCGGCGCAACAGCACAACCACACGCTGCTCGATATCGTCGGCACCCAGAAGGCGTTGTCGCAGCGCATCGTCTTCCTGGCCAGCGCCACCGGTTCTGCTTCACGCGACAAACAGACAGCCCTGGTCGCAGCACTCAAGCAGGCGACCACAGAGTTCGAGACGAATTACGATCTCCTGCTGGAGGAGACGGGGGCCGACCCGCTGTCGCCAGCCCGGTCGGATCCAAGATCGATCGAGAGCGTGCTGTACGCCAAGCCGTTCCACCTCGACTATTTCTCGGTCGGGCTTGTCGCCAATGGCCAAAGGCTGATCTCGTCCTTTGAAACCCAGCTCAGAAACAACGGCGCCTACAAGGGCGGCGGCGAGCGCGTCAACCTCGACGCCTCCGTCGCCAACGCGACGCTGTCGGGCTATGCCGCACTTGGCCAGCGCATCAACGCCTTTGCCGACGAACGGTCGGAGAAGCTGCTCGATCTTCACCGCACCCTGTTCTACGCCACCATCGGCGTCATCGTGCTGGTCGCGCTTTTCATCTTCCGGCCGATGTCGAAGGCGATCCTGCGCAAGACGCATGAGCTTGTTGATGCCCGCAACTCCATGGCTTTCATCGCCGTGCATGACGGGCTGACCGGCCTGCACAACCGCACCTTCCTGACCGATCATTTCGAAACGCTGATCAAGGGCGCGCATCGCCGGCGCGAAAGGCTGGCGGTGATCCAGCTCGACCTCGACCGGTTCAAGCAGATCAACGACACACTCGGTCACGCCGCCGGCGATTATGTGCTCGTCGTCACGGCGCAGCGGATGCTCGATTCCTGCCGCGCGTCGGATCTGTGCGCCCGGCTCGGCGGCGACGAATTCGTGATGATCCTCAATGGCGCCGGTGGCACCGAGGACATCAACATGCTGGCCAGGCGCATCCTCGAGCAGATCAACGAGCCGATCATGTTCCAGGGCACGACCATACTTCCGGGCGCCAGCGCCGGCATTGCCGTCTATCCCATCGACGCCGACAATGCGGCGGATCTGCTCGTCCACGCCGACCTCGCGCTCTATTCCGCCAAGAAGCTTGGCGGCGGCAACTTCTCGTTCTTCTCAGAGGAACTCAGGCGCGAACTCGATTACCGCAAGCAGCTCGAGCACGACATCAAGGTCGCCATTGCGGAGAGTGCCTTCCAGGTCTATTTCCAGCCGCAGGTGTCGCTGACCAATGGCGCCATTAGCGGCATCGAGGCGCTGGTGCGCTGGAAACATGCCGAGCGCGGCATGATCTCGCCAGGCGAATTCATTCCCGTCGCCGAAAAATGCGGCTTCATGCCCGGGATCGGCCGCATCGTCTTTGCCAAGGCGATCGAGCAGGCAGCCGAATGGGATCGCGCCGGGATCGAGTTCGGGCGGCTTGCCGTCAACGTGTCGGGCACCGAGCTGCGCGAGCCCGATTTCGACCGCTTCCTGTTCGCGACGCTGGAAAAGGCCGGCCTGGCGCCCCAGAAACTGTCGCTGGAGATCGTCGAATCCGTCATTCTCGACGACGAGAAGACCGGCATCGCGGCGAAGCTGAGGCACATCCGCGCCGCCGGTGTCCATCTCGAACTCGACGATTTCGGCACCGGCTATGCTTCGCTCAGCCATGTCAACCCGAACGAGATCGACCGGCTGAAGATCGACCGCCGCTTTGTCCAGAACATCAACGAGAATGGCGACAACAGCAAGATCGTGCGCGCCATCACCGAGCTGGCGCGCGGCCTCGGCATCTCGATCGTCGCCGAGGGGGCGGAAACCGAAGCCGAGCTCGATTCGCTGATGGCGATCGGCTGCGACCAGGTGCAGGGGTATTCCATCGCCTTCCCGATGCCGCAGGACAAGGCGCGCGAATGGCTCCTGGCGCGCAGGCCGAAGAAAGCCAAACTCAAGGTGCTGCAGGGCAATTTAGCCTAGATCTTTGCCACACTGGTGCCGGTCATTTGGCCGGCGCGACATTGGCCCTAAGTGCTGCCAGCACCTCGGCGAACTCGGCCAGCCTGTCGTCCGGCAACCCTGCGCGCAGCCGCTTGTCGAAGATGAGAGCCGCCGCGCGCAGTTTCACAAACATCGCTTCGCCGGCTTGCGTCAACTCGACCAGATGAACCCGGCGGTTGTCGGGATCGCGGCGGCGCGTCAGCAGGCCGTGCGCTTCCATGGCGTTGAGATGGTGGGTCAGCGTGGCGCCCTGGATGCCGATCATGCCGGCAAGCTCGCGTTGATTGGCAAGCTCGCTCGACTTGACCGAAAGCAAGGTCAGCCACACCGGAAGCGTGCCGCCGGCCTCGACCAAAGCGCCGTCAAAAGCCTGCGCCACCAGCTTGGATGTACGCGCGAGATTCATGCCGACGGGCGGGCGGTCAAAGGGAGTCATGAGCCGACAGTAGAACAAGGCACCGAGCGAGGGAACGCGGCATTATTCATTGACATCGAATCATTCGATACCTAACTACCATGCCTGTCGATCTACCGGGCGTATTGTCCTGCATTCGGCAGGACCCGAGGGACAGGCGGCGGGCAACGAGGAAACGGTCATGCAGTATGTCTACATCGTTATTATCGGCCTTCATGTCATGGCCGGCGTTTTCTGGGCCGGCACCACGATCACGCTTGCCCGCGATCCCGAGATCAAGGCGGAGCGCTTCATCGTGCCGCAAATGGGCTCGGCAGGCGTGGTGTTCGTGACCGGCGGATTGCTCTGGTATTTCTTCCACGGCGCCTATTTCGGCTCGATGGAAATGGTGCTGGCGCTGGGCATCCTGGCCGCCTTCGCGGCTGCCGGCGTTCTCGGCGTCGTGGTTCGCAAGACCAGCCGGCAGCTTGCCGGCGCGGACGCCGCCACGGAGAGGGCTTTGCGCGCCAAAATGGCTGGCGGCGAGCGCATCGCCGCCTGGCTGCTGGTGCTCACCGTCCTTTGCATGGCGACCGCCAGGATGATTTGAGCCCTGCCGCGCTTTATCACCCGGTTGAAGCATTCCGCATCGTGCGTCGCCTGGCTCCCGCCGGTGGCGTACGCGGCGCGCAGCTCGGACGGATGTGCAAGGTGGCTCTCCGCACATAGGTTTGGCTGCGCGCCACCCATCGGGCGGAACGGGTTTAGATCCGCAAGCCGAATCTGATGCCGTCATAGATGGCGGCGTGGATGTTGCGTGAGGCGACGGCGTCGCCGATGCGCAAGAGCACGAAGCTGCCTTCGGGGTTGCGTGACGGGAAGATATCGCCGCCGCCGACCAGCCGCTCGTAGTCGACCGCGCCGCCATTCTTCGACAGCGGCTTCAGCGCGAGATAGAGATCGTCGAGCGGGGCTGTGCCATGCTCGACCACCACCTGGTCGACCCGCCTTTCGCCGCGCCAGCCATCGGCAAAGTCGGAGGCCAATTCGGCGACCAGTTGGTTGCCCTCGCGCCGCACCGAGCGCAACCTGGTGTTGATGGTGATGGTGACGCCCTTTTCCTGGAAGGCACGCATATAGGGAACGTGGTTCATGCCGCCCATTTCGGGGGCGAAGAAACGTTCCGGCGAAACCAGTTCCAGCTTTGACCCGGCATTGGCGATCAGCTCCGCCGCGCCCATGCCCTGGTGGCCGCCATTGTCGTCGAAGAGCAGCACATTTTCGGCCGGCTTGACGCTGCCGGCCATGATGTCCCAACTCGAGGTCACGAGATTATCGCCTGATGTCAGCGGCGGGTTTTGCGGCAGACCACCTGTCGCAATCACCACCACGTCGGGCTCCAACGCCAGCACATCGCCCTGCTCGGCCCATGTATCGTAGCGGATCGCGACGCCGAGCCGGTCGAGTTCGGCCAGCCGCCAGTCGATGATGCCGATCAGCTCCTTGCGGCGCGGGTTCTGCGTCGCCAGCCGGACCTGACCGCCGGCCTGGCCGGAGGCTTCGAGCACCGTGACGTCATGGCCGCGTTCGGCCATGACGCGGGCTGCCTCCAGCCCGCCTGCCCCCGCGCCAACGACGACGACTTTCCGCTTAGGCCCTTCTGTCTTGACAATGATGTGCGGAATTTCGGCCTCGCGACCGGTCGCCGCATTGTGGACGCACAGCGCCTCGCCGCCTTCATAGATGCGGTCGAGGCAGTAGGTGGCGCCGACGCAGGGGCGGATTTCGTGCTCGCGGCCTTCCATGACCTTCTTGATGATGTGCGGATCGGCGATATGGGCGCGAGTCATGCCGACCATGTCGAGCTTGCCAGTGGCGATGGCATAGCGCGCGGTGGCGACATCGGAAATCCGCGCCGCATGGAAGGTAGGGAATTTCGTCGCCGCCCTCACCTCACCGGCGAAGTCGAGATGCGGCGACGAGCGCATGCCGGTCACCGGGATGACCTTGGTGAGCGCTGCGTCGGTCTCGATCGAGCCGCGTATGATGTTGAGGAAATCGACCTTGCCGGAGCCGGCGAGCCGCCTGGCGATCTCGATGCCCTCTTCCTTCGACAGGCCTTTCTCAAAATCCTCGTCGGCGACCATGCGGATGCCGACGACGAATTTTTCGCCGACCGCCGCCCGTACCGCATCCAGCACCATGTCGGTGAAGCGCAGCCGGTTGTCGAGCGAACCGCCGAACTCGTCGTCGCGCTGGTTGGTGGCCGGCGACCAGAAGCCGTCCATCAGATGGCCGTAGGATTCGAACTCGATGCCGTCGAGGCCGGCGGCCTGGCAGCGCTGCGCGGCGGACGCATAGTCGGCGACGATGCGTTCGATGTCCCAGTCCTCGATGGTTTTGGGAAAGGCGCGGTGCGCAGGCTCGCGCACCGGCGAGGCCGACAGCACCGGCAGCCAGTCGGCCTTGTTCCAGCCGGTGCGGCGGCCGAGATGGGTGATCTGGATCATCACCTTGCAGTCATGTTCGTGGCAGGCGTCCGCCAGTTCGGCCAGCCATGGCACGATGCGGTCGTCATAGACATGCAGATTGCCGAAGGCGGCCGGGCTGTCGCGCGAGACGATGGCCGAGCCTGCCGTCATGGTCAGCGCCATGCCGCCCCTGGCCTTTTCGGCATGATAGAGCCGGTAGCGCTCCTTCGGCATGCCGTCCTCGGAATAGGCCGGCTCATGACTGGTCGACATCACCCGGTTCTTCAGCGTCAGGTGCTTGAGCTGGTAAGGTTGGAGAAGCGGGTCGTTGCTGGTCATCGTCTTCCTGCCGTTTCAAATTATGTGGGAGCGCAACGCTCCCGCTTCTATTTCACGCAGCGGATTCGTCCGAAAACCGCTGCACGCCTTGCCGTCCGGTGCTAATGAGCGCGCCGCGCCCGATTGAATGCGGCGCCAAATGATTGCGCCGCCGCCCCTCGAACCATCGGCGGCGGCAAGGAGTTGCCCATGACCGACGCCAAAAACCTTACCCAGCTCGGCAAGCACGTCGAGCCGCCACAGAGCCCCGAACAGGCGGTCCTGGAGGCCGTGCCGTTCCAGCGCGGCGATGGCCCGCCGGCGATCGTGCGCTTCACCTGCCCGGAATTCACTTCGCTCTGTCCCGTCACCGGCCAGCCCGATTTCGCCCACATCGTCATCGACTATGCGCCCGACCAGACGCTGGTGGAATCGAAGTCGCTGAAGCTGTTCATGACCTCGTTCCGCAACCATGGCGCCTTCCATGAGGAGTGCACGGTGATGATCGGCCGCCGCATCGTCGAGGTGACGAAACCGCTCTGGCTGCGCGTCGGCGGCTACTGGTTCCCGCGCGGCGGCATCCCGATCGACGTCTTCTGGCAGACCGGCGCCCCGCCCAAGGACGTATGGCTGCCCGATACGGGCGTTGCGCCCTATCGCGGACGGGGCTGAAATCTGTTGCGAGAAGTCGGCGGGACAGCGCCCCCCTCTGTCCTGCCGGACATCTCCCCCACAAGGGGCCTGTTGCGTTATTAGGCTTTGGACGCCCGGAGAGACGGCAGGGGCGCAGCGAGGTGGTTTCCGGCGCGGGTTTGCGGCCGGATGGGGTAGGAGTTGGCGTATTCGGTGGATTTCGGGCGCAGTGCGACCCAGGCTCAGGTGGCCAGCGTCACCCAGCGGCGCATGTTGAACGCCATGGCCGCGATGAGGATCTGTCCTGCCGCCTTGGCCAGGCCGCGATAGCGAATGGCGCAAAGTCGCATGCGGTTCTTCAAGGTGGCGAAGGTCGTCTCGACGGCAAAGCGCTGCCGGGCGATCAGCTGGTTGAACTGCTTCAGGCGCGCCGGCAGGCGCGGATGATGTTTGTTGGCTCGCCGCATCAGCCGCGGCTTGATCCCGCGCTGCCTCAGCGACAGTTCGCGCGCCTTGGTGTGGTAGGCCGCATCCGCCAGCACCGCGCCTTCGTCGCCACAGATCAGATGATCTGCTTCGACCGTGTCGTTGACGTTGGCCGCTGTCGTCCTCACCCGGCGGATCAGACCAGAACCCTGGTCGACACCGACATGGGCCTTGTAGCCGTAGGAGGAGCCAGGCTTGCCCTGCCGGCGCGTAAAGCCGGCATCGGGATCGCCGACCTCGCCCACCTCCTGCGCGGCTCCACCGGGTGGCCGTGCCGCCGCCGTCTCGATCACCGTGGCATCGAGCATCGTGCCGCGCCGCAGGATCAGCCCGGCTTTGTCCAACTGATGGTCCAGTTCGCCAAACAGCTTCTCCAGAAGCCCGGCCTCGACGAGAAGACTGCGAAAGCGGTTGAGCGTGGTGTGGTCGGGCACCGTCTCGTCGAGCGTCAGCCCAACGAAACGGCGGAACGACAGCCGATCGGCGAGTGCCTCCTCCAGTTCGCTGTCCGACAGCCCATACAAGGATTGCAGCAGAAGCGCCTTGAACATCACCAGCGAATTGTACGCAGGCCGCCCTGGCCCAGCCGGCGAGCGCAGCCGCGCCAGGATCTTCTCGAAGCGATACCACTTCACCAGCGACGACAGCCGGTCCAGCCGACCGAGCCGACCAAGACCCTGTGGCAGCAGAGCCTCCACAAAACTGAACTGACCGCTCGGCTTTGTCGTCATCGCAAAATCCCCGTTTCAAAAACAGGGAATCATATCCACCCAATTTTGCAACAGTCCCACAAGGGGGGAGATTGGCAGCTTCGGCGCTCCGCTTATGCTGCACCGTTGGAGGTTGGCGAAAACCAGCGTGACATCTGATCTCCCCCCAAGTGGGGGAGATGGCCGGCAGGCCAGAGGGGGGCGCGAAGGATCGCCGCCCCTGATCTTCAATCACCATCATCACTCGCACTGGTACTGGCTCAGCGCCCATTCGCCGGTCACCGAGAGCAGGTCGGATATCTTCCAGGCGCCGTCGACCTTCTTCAGCTTCCACTCCAGCCGGTGCTGATTGCCTTCGACGACGAAGGCGACCACAACCTTGGCCTGATCACCATTGACGGCCTCGATGCTCTTCAGGCTCTTGTCGATTGCAAGCTTGTCGTAATCGGCATTGTCGAGCGCCATGTTGGCGTCGAGGCATTCGCCCTGCCCCGACGCCCGCAGCGCATCGCTCTTGTCGAGCACGGTCTTGGCTGGATCGACGAAGTTCTTGCGCTGGGTCGGATCGAGCTCCAGCCCGAGACGTTCGTAGAACGGCTTGACGACTGCCGTCGGCGAGCCCGGCAGGACCGGCGCGGCCGGCTCGGATGGCGGCCATGCCAGGGGTGGCGTCGCCGGCTCCACTGCATTGCCAGGTGGATTTGCAGGCTGTGCGCCGTCCGGCACTGTCTCGGCCGGTGCATTTGCCGGTGGCGGACCGAGCAGCCCTTGAGCCAAGGCACCACCGTTCAGCCCTCCTGCCGCCAGCATCGATAGAGTCGGCAACGCCAAAGCGAGACAGCGCGTCGCCATCACTCCGGCGCTTTGTCGGGCATGCATTCGAGCGCGCTCAGCGTCCAGTTGCTGGTCTTGGAGGAGATGTCGGCGACCTTCCATTTGCCGTCGATTTTCTTCAGCGACCACAGCATTTCGCGTTTGGACTCATCGCCTTCCGCAAAAAGGCTGAACGTCGCCGTCACCTCGGCCGTATCGCCGTTGACGGCCTCTGCCAGCTTCAATGTCCTGGCAATCGTCTTCTGGTCGAAATCCTGTGCGTCGAGGCCAGGATCGAAGTCGAGGCAGGCGACCTCGTCGGGCTTGTTCTTCTGCGCCTGGTCGTTGAGATCGAAGAGTTTCGTCACCGGCTCGGTGAAGCGGTCGCGGTATTTGGCGTCGCCTTCGAATTTCACTTCAGGCACATAAAAGAACTTCACGACGTTCGAAGCCGGCCCGGCCAGCGCGGCGCAAGGCAAGGCAATCGACATGGCAGCGGCCAGCACTATCGGTCTCATGCAGGATCTCCGGATGTTCGGCGGCGTGGTGGCAAGATCGCCACCACGCATCCTGCATATCGGCTTTTTTGCGGCTCATGAAGCCTAGGCGCGCTCAGGCATCCAGCCAGACGTTGTGGAAGTCCATTTCGTAGGTCTGGTGCATCGAGTAGTTCTTCACCTTCTTGTTCATATGACAGTAGAGCTTCTGCCAGAACGGCTGGATGATGACGCCGGAGTCCTGCAGGATCGCCTCGACATCCTTCATCACCTCCTTGCGCTTGGCGGGATCGGCCAGCGAAAGCGCCTCCTTGAGCTTGGCGTCGAAGTCCGGATTGGAAAAGGCCGTTTCGTTCCAGGCCTCGCCGCTGCGGTAGCCGAGCGCCAGCACCTGCACGCCGAGCGGGCGCATGTACCAGATGGTCATCGAATAAGGATATTTCGTCCAGTCGTTCCAGAAGGTCGAGCCCGGCAGCACGGTGCGCTTCACCTTGATGCCGGCGTCGCGCAGCTGGCCGGCAATGGCGTCGCCGGTGTTCTTCTGCCATTCGTCCTCGACGGTTATCAGCTCGTGCTCGAAGTCGGCCTGGCCTGCCTCCGCCATCAGCTTCTTGGCGCCGGCGGCGTCGCGCTCCTTCTTGGGCAGCGGGTAGTATTCGGGATGGATCGGGCTGACATGGTGGTTCTCGCCGACCGTGCCGCGGCCATTGTAGCCGAGTTGCATGACCTGGTTGTTGTCGACCGCCATCTGCAGCGCATTGCGCACCCGCTTGTCGTCATAGGGCTTGTGGGTGACGTTGGTGCGGGCAACGAGCGTGGTCGCCGTCGCGACCTCCGACTTCACCAGGCCCATCTTGTCCAGCGGGTCGATGTAGTCGGCCGGCGTTTCGAAATCGACATCGATCTCGCCGGAATCGAAGGCATTGAGCGTGGCGTTGAAGTCGGTGCCGTAGTCGATGAACTCAACGCCGTCGAGCGGCGCCTCGCCACCCCACCACTTGCCGTTCTCGCGGCGCTTGACGACCGCTTTCTGGCCGACATCGTAGGAGACCAGTTCGAATGCTCCGGTGCCGACCGGCTTCTTGATCGGGTCGGCGCCATCCTTGTCGAAGTCGCGATGCACCACCAGCGCCGGATAGTCGGTGAAGCCTGGGATGATGGCGATATCGGCTTCGTTGAGCTTCAGCTTGACCGTGTGGTCGTCGACCTTGGTGATGGCTCCATCCTTGGCCTTTCCGGTCTTGGTGTCGATGAGCGCGCCGACGCGGGCGGCCATGGAATTGCCGGAAGCGCCCTTCTCGCACCAGCGGTTCAGGTTGGCGACGACGTCATCGGCGTTGAAGGCGTCGCCATTGTTCCAGGTGACGCCCTTGCGCAGATGCAGCGTGTATTCGGTGGCGTCGTCATTGATGTCCCAGCTTTCGAGCAGGACCGGCTCGAAAGTGAACTGGTGCGTGTAGCGCACCAGCGGCTCAAGCCAGGTGCGGGTGACGTTCGCCATCTCCGTCCAGTCATAGGTGCGCGGATCCTTCTGCGCCTTGACCGACATGGCGACATGCAGCGTCCCGCCCTTCTTCGGCTCGTCGGCCAGCGCCTTGGTCGGCGCGGCAAGGCCGAGCATGCCATAGGCAAATGCCGTCGATGCGCCAAAGGCGCTGGCCAGCGCCAGGAATTCGCGCCGATCGACGCGGCCCGCCCGCGCCTCCTCGGCCATCGCCTCTATAGCGGCCGGAACCCGGTCACCATTGCTTCTGAAAAGTGTCATTTTCTTCCTCCCATTGTTACAGTCGTAGCTACTTGCTTTGCGATCCCTGGCCAGGTTTACGCCCGCCCGGCAATTTCACACCTTCGTCCGCTTCATCGGCCAAGTGTCCGCCACGCGGTAGCCGGACGGCCAGGGATCCTGAGGGTCGAGCATGTGCTGGTGTATGCCGGTGATCCAGGCGCGGCCGCTGATCTGCGGACGGATGGCGGGCGTTTCGGCAACTTTGCTGGCGCCGAGAATTTTCCCATGAAACTCCGACCCTATGATGGATACGCCGGTAAAATGATCCTCCAATGCCATCTCGCCTTTGGCATGCAGGATTGCCATGCGCGCCGACACCGCCGTTCCGGTCGGCGATCGGTCGAGTTTGCCCGGCTTTATGGAAACGACCGACTTTGCGACGAGGCTGTTGCCGTCACGCGCGATTGCGCCCGCAAAGAGACAAAATGAATGGTGGCGCCAGTCAGGGCGCTCAGGGTGGAAGAATGCCATCTGCTCATTGGCCGCGTCGGTGATGCGCACTCCAAGTTCGGCGAGATCGCGCGCCTCATCGGTTGCCAATGCCAATCCGAGGGCAGACGCGTCCACCACCACGAAACTGTCGCCTCCATAGGCTGTGTCGACCGCGATGGTGCCGAGGCCTTTCACCTCCAGCGGTTCGCCGAGCCTGCTGGCGAAAGACGGTACGTTCTCAACGCTGATGCGCTGGGCTTTGCCCCCAGCACACTCGGCCCGCACGCGCACCAAGCCGCCAGGCGCTTCAAGGACCATTTCCGTCACCGGCTCCTGCATGGGCAGGATTCCCGTGTCCAGAATTACCGTCGATACGCAGATCGAGTTGGAGCCGGACATTGGCGGCGTATCTTCCGGCTCCATTATGATCCAAGCCATCTGCGCGTCGGGATGCTTGGGAGGTACCAGGAGATTGACGTGGCGGAAGACGCCGCCGCGTGGTTCATTGAGGACGAAATTACGAAGTCCGTTGTCTTGCGCAATCCATTTGCGCTGATCCCAGATGGTGCCTCCAGGCGGAGGCGACACACCGCCAACGATCACGTCCCCGACTTCGCCCTCCGCATGGCAGGAAACAACATGGATGACTTTCGTGCTTCGCATTTGCGATATCCAGGGGCGATTTCTTAATGGATATCGTATACGATGTCTGATACCTGTCAAGCTCCGGTTAAAAGCGAGGGTGCCAACCGTGATTGAACGCTCCTGCCTAAAAGAGCCCGACGACAGGCTGCGGCGTCCGAAGACTGGAACTGAGTAAGATCGCGACCGCATTTGATCGCGAACATCGTCTACGATATCTATGCCCTCAAATCCGAAGCGCCTTGCGGAGACCCTGTCCGTGCCATTTGCAGTTGCTGACCTTCCCGATCTGGGGGCCGCGCCGACCGCTTCCGACGTGGTTTTGAAATTCATACGCGGAGCAATCATTTCGGGATCGCTGGATGAGGGCGAGCCAATCAGGCAAGACGACGTTGCCCGCATGTTCAACATCAGCAAGATTCCCGTGCGCGAAGCTTTGAAGCGGCTCGAAGCAGAGGGCTTCGTGGCGTTCCAGCGGAACAAGGGCGCAATTGTCGCCAGCATGTCTGAGCCGGAGATCGTGCAGATCTTCGAGGTCCGGGCGATGCTGGAATCGAACGCAATTCGGCTGTCCCTCCCGCATATGAACGAGAAGACTTTCGAAAAGGCGCAGGCAAGTTGCGATGCCTTCGCGAAGGAAACGGATGTCGGCCGCTGGGCGGAACTAAACTGGGAGTTCCATTCCAGTCTTTATCTAGACGCCGAGCGACCATATCTCCTCCGCATGATCCGGTCGGTGAATGATCGCATTGAACGCTATCTGCGCGTTCAACTGACGATTTCCGGCGGTCATGAGCTTGCGGACCGCGAACATCGCGAAATTCTGGCCGCTTGCCGCGCCGGCGACACCGAGCATGCCGTGAAGTTGGTCCACGATCATATCATGAATGCCTGTCAATCGCTTCAGAAACACCTGGCAGGCCGCCAAGCCCGCGGCGGGTGAGCCACTGGGTTGCCATCAGTCATGATTGCCGACGGCCTCCGCCCATTCTCTATCAACTAACGCTGTCGGGCAGCTTTTCCTCACGCCGCGCGATAAAATCCGCGAGACCCTCGGCAATGCCGTCGTCGAGCCTCGGCTCCTGGTAGTCGGCAAGCATGTTACGGGCTTTCTCGCGGCCGCGCGTGTCGTGGTCCTTGGCGCCTTCGGCCTTCCACTGTTCGTAGGAGTTGAAGTCCATGATCGAGGGCATGAAGAAAGCGGACTCGAAATGCTCGAGCGTGTGCTGGGTGCCGAGGAAATGCCCCTGCGGCCCGACCTCGCGGATCGCGGCAAGCGCTTCCTTGAAGTCGTCGAACGGCAGGCCGCCGGCATATTTGTACCAGCCGACGAGTTGCTCGCAGTCGGTGGCGAATTTCGAGTAGCCGCAGGTGAGTCCCGCCTCCAGCCAACCGGCGGAGTGCCAGATGTAATTGGCGCCGGCGAGGATCGCGGCATGCATCAGCATGTTGGATTCGTAGCCTGCCTGGGCGTCGTTGAGCTTGGAGCCGACATGGAAGCCGGAGGTGCGCCAGGGCAGTTTGTATTTCCGCGCCAGCGCGCCCATCAGATACATCATCTGGGCCGCTTCCGGGGTGCCGCCCATCGGCGCGCCGGTCTTCATATCGACGGTCACCATGAACTGGCCGTAGATCTGTGGCGAACCCGGGCGCAGCAGCTGGGTGAAGGCGACGCCAGCCAGCGCTTCGGCATTGACCTGCGCCACCGCGCCGACAGCCGACGCCGAGGTCGATGCGCCGCACAGCGCGAACGGCGCCAGGATTAGCGGCTGGTTGTGGCGGGCATAGACTTTCATGGCGTCCAGCATGGTTGCGTCCCACACCAGCGGCGAATTGCAGTTGGTGATGGCCACCAGCACCGGATTTTCGCGGACGAACTCGTCTCCGAAGACCAGCCCAGCCATCGCCATCGTATCCTCGGCCCGCTCCTTGGAAGTGACGATGCCCATGAACGGCTTGTCGGAGTGCTTCAGCGCCGAATGGATGATGTGGAGATGCCGTTTCGGCACGGCGATTTCCATCGGCTCGCAAATGATCGAGCTCGACGAATGCAGCGCCGGCGCCATGTAGGCGAGCTTGTGGAAATTGTTGAGGTCTTCAAGCGTGCCGTAGCGCCTGTTGTTGTCGAGGTCGCGCACATAGGGCGCGCCATACATCGGCACGAAGACCGAGTTCTTGCCGCCGACGCGCACGGTGCGTTCGGGATTGCGCGCGTTGAGCGTGAACTCCGAGGGGACCTTCGAGACCAGTTCCATCAGGAGGGCGCGGTCGATGCGGACACGTGTCTCGGACACGTCCGCGCCTGCCGCCTTCCACATGGCAATGGCTTCGTCGTCGCGGAACTCGCATCCGACTTCTTCGAGGATGGCAAGCGATTCCTGGTGGATCAGCTCGACCGCCTCATCCGGGACCATCTGATAGGCAGGGATCTGGCGGACCAGGGTCGGGAATGAGGTGACGGGTGCGCTCCTCAGCGCCTTGCGCCCGAGGCGGCCACCCCCGCGGCGGTGGGTCTGCTCGGTCTCAGCGGCCGGTGCGTTCATGGAACCTCCCTTGCGTCCTATGCAGCCAAGTTAGCGAGACGAAATATGGATGTGACGCTGGAAAATCCTGATCTCTTGTATAAGTTCAGCTTATGCGAAGCCTGCGCCACCTCCTGCCGTCGGCCGGCAGCCTGATCGTCTTCGAGGCGGCGGGCCGGCTGTCGAGCTTCACCGCCGCCGGGCGCGAGCTCGGCATGACGCAGGCCGCCGTCTCCTATGCGGTGCGTGGACTGGAGGAACAACTCGGCGCCCAGCTGTTCCAGCGCCGCCATCGGCAGGTCATCCTGACGGAGGCCGGCGAGCGTTTCCATGCCGATGTCTCGCTCGGTCTGTCGCATATCCGCAAGTCGGCGGAGGACCTTCGGCTGCAGGTGACCGGCGGCCATGTGACGGTTGCGGCGTCGACGGCTTTCGGCTCGTTCTGGATGATGCCCCGCCTGCAACAGTTCCGCGACGAACTGCCCGGTATCGACCTGCGCATCCAGACAGCCGACCGCGACCTCGACATCATCGCCGAAGGCATTCCGCTTGGCGTGCGCGGCGGCCTGCCGAAGCAATGGGCGGACTATCATTCGCTGCCTTTGGCCGCCGAGGAGATCTTCCCGGTCGCTGGGCCCAGCTATCTCGCAAAGTTCGGCCTGCCGGCGACCGTCGCCGAACTGGCCAAGCACCGGCTCATCCATCTGGAAGAGCCCTATCGCGAGGCCGCCAACTGGGACGAATGGTTTCAGTCGGCCGGCGCCAGCCTGAGCGATGCTGGTCGCGGCCTGCGCATCAACGACTATGCGTTGGTGATCCAGGCCGTCATGGAAGGACAAGGCATTGCGCTCGGCTGGCGGCATCTGGTCGAGCGGCTGGTGGCATCGGGTCTGCTGGTGCCGGTGACGGATCATGTGCTCAAGACCGGCAACGTGTTTTACGTGATCTGGCCGAAGAACCGCGAGCTGAGCGAGAATGCGCGCAAGGTCAGGGATTGGCTGGCGGCGCAGGCGTAATGTCGTTTCACTGATCCACCGCCAGCGCAATTCTGCCCCTCCCCCTAAGCCTTCGAATCCGCCTATAGTGCCCGATGCCCATTCGCCAGCTTTCCGAAACGATGATCAACCAGATCGCCGCCGGCGAAGTCATCGAGCGTCCGGCGAGCGTGGTGAAGGAACTGGTCGAGAACGCGCTCGATGCCGGCGCCACGCGAGTCGAGATCGTTACCGCCGGCGGTGGGCTGAACCTGATCCGCGTGACCGATGACGGCTCGGGCATCCCCGAACCGGAGCTTTCGCTGGCGATCGCGCGCCATTGCACCTCCAAGCTTGCCGACAACATTCACGACATCCGCTCGCTCGGCTTCCGCGGCGAGGCGCTGCCGTCGATCGGCTCGGTGGCGCGGCTGTCGATCCGCTCGCGCACGGCCTCCGGTGATGCGGCCGCTGAGATCGGCATCGAAGGTGGCCGGGTTTCGGCGGTGAAGCCAGCGGCTGCCAACCGTGGCACCACGGTCGAGGTGCGCGACCTGTTCTTCGCCACGCCGGCAAGGCTCAAATTCATGAAAGGCGAGCGGGCGGAAAGCTCGGCGACCAGCGATGTGGTCAAGCGCATCGCCATCGCCTTCCCCGCCGTGCGCTTCACGCTGGCCGGCTCCGACCGCTCGACGCTGGAATTGCTGGCGACCGACGACAGCGCGGAAGGCAGCCTGCGCCGCGTCGCCCAGGTCATGGGCGCCGAGTTCCCCGACAATTCCATTGCCATCGACGCCAGCCGCGACGGCGTGCATCTGACCGGCCACGTCTCGATCCCGTCCTTCACCCGCGCCAACGCCCTGCAGCAATATGCCTATGTCAACGGCCGGCCGGTGCGCGACAAGCTGATCGCCGGCGCCATTCGCGGCGCCTTCGCCGATGTGCTGCCGCGCGACCGCCATGCTGTCACCGTGCTGTTCCTGACGCTCGATCCGGCGACCGTCGACGTCAACGTCCACCCGGCCAAGGCCGATGTGCGCTTCCGCGACCCCGGCCTAGTGCGCGGGCTGATCGTCGGCGCCATCCGCGAGGCGCTGGCCGATGCAGGCATCCGCGCTGCCACCAGCGGGGCTGCCGGGATGATGGCAGCGTTCCGGCCGGGTGCTGCGTCGTATGCCCATGCCGGCCCGGCCAATGGTCATCGCAGCTACGACGCGGCCACTCGCGCGTCGGGCTTTGCCGGTTTCGACCGCTCGCCGCAGCGGCCGCTGGATATGGGCTTCGACGGCTTTCGCGAAAACGATCAGGCGGCGTTCGATGCCGGCCCGCTCGCCAGCGCCGACGCGCGTGCCGGCACAGCCGAACCGGCCGAGACGCTGCTTGGCACAGCACTGGGTGCTGCCCGCGCGCAGGTGCATGAGAACTATATCGTGGCGCAAACCAGGGATTCGCTGGTTATCGTCGACCAGCATGCGGCGCATGAGCGGCTGGTCTATGAGGCGCTGAAGAATGCGCTGCATTCGCGCGCGGTGCCGTCGCAGATGCTGCTGTTGCCCGAGATCGTCGACCTGCCGGAGGAGGATGCCGAGCGGCTGGCTTTGCACTCCGAAACGCTGGCCCGCTTCGGCCTCGGCATCGAGCGCTTCGGCCCTGGTGCAGTGGCGGTGCGAGAGACGCCGTCAATGCTGGGCGAAACCGATGTCCAGCAGCTGGTGCGCGACCTCGCCGACGAGATCGCCGACAACGACACGGTCGAGACGCTGAAGGAGCGGCTGGACAAGATCGCGGCCACCATGGCCTGCCACGGCTCGGTCCGTTCCGGCCGCCTGCTCAAACCCGAAGAGATGAACGCGCTGCTGCGCCAGATGGAAGCCACGCCCGGCTCCGGCACGTGCAACCACGGCCGCCCGACCTATATCGAGCTCAAGCTCGCCGATATCGAGCGGCTCTTCGGGCGGCGGTGAGCCTGTGAGCGGTGAGATAGGCTCAACACTCCAATTCAGCTTCGAAGCCGAAGTGATCTACTGGCGGGGGCCCTCGCCATACTTCTTCGCGCCAATCCCCGAGCAGCATGGCGAAGAGATCAAAAAGGTCGCGAAGTTCGCGACCTATGGCTGGGGGGGTGATACCCGTCGAGGCGACTATTGACGGCTTCGTGTTCGGCTCATCGCTGTTTCCCAGAGACGGAAGCTACCTTTTACCGTTGAAGGACGCTGTCCGGCGCAAATGCAATCTGACGGCCGGCGATTTGATTTCCGCTGCCATCGCGATACGCCTTCGCGGACGATAATGGCGCTGCTGGTGGGCAACCAGGCCGAGCGGCGGCGCCGTCATTTCCTCTTGCGGTACTTCTTCGCCTTGGCGCTGTAGACGTATTCTTCCTCATAGCCGGCGCGGCCGTCGCGGAAACTCACGGCGATGATGTCCTTGCCCCGTTCGACGCTCTTCTGGACGTTCCAATAGATCGACGTCATCAGCATGCCGCCATCGCAGTAGTCGTCCTCGCTGACGAACTTGATCGTCTGCACGACTTTTTTCCGCTTCTTGTTGATGACCAGCATCGTCTTCATACAGATCTGGTCGTCGGTCTTGGTGTAGACCCCGGCGAACCTGTCGGTCGCGGTTTGCGTCCAGAACGGTATCTCGACGTTTCCATCGATCACCCCCTCCCCGGTATCGTCAAAGCTCGCGACCTTCTTGAGACTGACCGGCAATTTGTCGGCGCCCTTGTTCCAGCTCCCCGTCAGGACGCCATCGCCGAGTTCGAGAGCAAAAGGGCATCCGGTGACGTCGAAGGGCGTTTTGGAGCCCATGACGATGACGCGCTGGAAGTCCTTGTCATCCGCAATCTCGCAAAGTGAGATGCTGGCGCTGTTGGCTTTGCCGTAGAGCGCGATCGGACTTTGCTTGGCGTCGTAGAAGAGACTGCCCTGGACCGTGAGGCCACTGCCGAACGTGTAGGTCTGCAAGGAGAGATGGACGGGGTTGGGGCCAATGGAGCCTTCATAGTTCTCCACGTGATACCAACCCGCCCAGGCTTTACCGCTGAGCAGCAACAAGCAAAATACGGCCGATACGAACTGCCTTACCATCCCGCCGCCCCCAAGTGAATGCAACTCACCATATCCACCCGGCGGGGTCATGTCTGCATTGCAGCGACACTCGGCTGTCTCGTGAGCCGCCAAACTTCGGCGCGGCTTTCACTTTGATTTGGGAAAGGCGTCCAACCCGCTGATTTAACGCTTCAAATTCACCACGATGACGCCGCCGAGCGCCAGCGCGCCGCCGAGGATGCCGAGCAGCGTCGGGACTTCGCCTAGCCAGAAGAAGCCGATCAGGGCAGACATGGGCGAGACCAGATAGAGGAAGTTTGAAGCGCGCGCCGCCGGGAGACGCGACAGAGCGGTTGCCCAGGCGGCATAGGCGATCAGGCTGGGCACGATGCCGAGAAAGATCACCGCGCCGATCCCGGCTGTATTGGCGACCGCTGCCTGCGCAAAGCCGCTTGGCAGAAAGGGCGCCAGACAAAGAGCACCGAGGATCATGTTCGAGGCCGAGATGGTCAGCGGGTGATGGCGGGCAAACAGCGGCTTCTGGACGATCGTGTTGACGGCCGAGCACAGCGCCGAGCCAAGAACCAACAGCGCGCCGGTGTCGAAATGCAGGCCATTGCCGTCGGCCACGGCGATGATGCCGATGCCGGTAAAGGAAATGGCCGTGCCGAACCAGGCCCAGCCTGAGAAGCGCTCGCCGAGCAATGCCATCGCCATGATCGCGGTAAAGATCGGGCTGACATTGATGATGAAACCGGCGGCACCTGCCGACACGCTCAGTTCGCCGTAGTTGAGCATGACAGTGTAGAGCGCGACGAAGATGGCGCCGCCAAAGACGAGGCGCCACACTTCGTCGAGCCGCGGCAGCGCCGGGCGCTTGACGGCAAGAAAGATGGCCGCCGGCACCGCGGCAATGGCAAAGCGCAGCGCACCGAGTTCCAGCGGCCCGAAGGCGGCGAGGCCGGCCCTGATGGCGGGAAAGGCCGAAGCCCAGCCGACCACCGTCAACGCCACCGCGATGGCTGCCGTGGTGTCCATCCGCTGTGTCGGATTCGACGTGCTGGTGGTTGCGCTCATCTGTCTGTCCTCAGGTTTCTAGGGGGGTTGAAAGGCAGAAAGCGCCTTTTCGGCGCCGTTGACAAACGATCAAATCGAGGATCACCTGTGACTATGGATCACAGCTCAGACACAATGGTTCCGCTCGAGACACTGCGCGCCTTCGATGCGGCGGCACGCACCGGGAGCTTTTCGGCCGCGGCCGAGAAACTCAACATCACCCATGGCGCCGTCAGCAGGCAGATCGCCAAGCTGGAGGACTGGCTGGGTCTGAAAGTGTTCGACCGCGGCGCGCGCGGCGTCTCCCTGACCATCGAGGGCAACCGCCTGCATCTGCGCACGGCGGAAGCCTTTGCTCTGATCTCCACCCATTCCGACCGCTGGGTCGAACCGCGCGGCACCGCCGTGGTGCGGCTGACCTCGATCCCGTCGGTCAGTGGGCTGTGGCTGATGCCGCGCATGGCGGCGCTGGAGAACAATCCCAGCAAGCTGCGCATCGTCCTCGATGTCGACATCCGCCAGGCCGACCTTGCCGATGAAGGCATCGACCTGTCGATCCGTTGCGGCCGTGGCGGCATTCCGGGCCGGATCTCGGTGAAGCTGTTCGAGGAATATGTCTTTCCCGTCGCCGCCCCTGGCCTTGCCCGCGAGATCGGCCGCGGCGACCCGGCCCGGCTGCTCAGATTTCCGCTGATCAACGATTCCGACGCTTCCGGCTGGCGCGCCTGGTTTGCCGCGCAAGGCATGGACTATCGCCCGCGCCCTCAAGACCGCCGTTTCGAGGACTACAATCTGGTGCTTGATGCCGCCGCCTATGGGCTCGGCATCGCATTGGCGCGGCCGCCACTAACCGGGCATCAGCTGGATACGGGCCGCATCGTCGCGGTCGACGAGCGCACCGCGCTCAACCCGGTATCGTATTGGCTCGACCGGCCGCTGGGGCGGCCGCGCACGGCTGCCGCCGAACTTTCGCGCCGCATCGCCGTCGAGGCGGGGCTGGCTTTGGACAAGATGGAAGCGTTCCTCGAAGCCGAACGGTAGGATCAACGTTCGGCACTCAGCGCAGCACCAGAACGAAGCCAGCAACCGCGACGGCCAGAAACCCGACCGCCAGCGCCATCAGGCCGACACGCATCTGCCGCCTGTCTCCGGGCCGCGTCGCGTCATTCACTCGCAACGTCGCCTGCCCGCGCTTCGCCGCAGCGTCGGTGCCAGAGGCGCGGCGTCGAGGTGAAACCTCGGGGACGAGAAAGGCCAGCCATGGCAGGCCTGCGGGTTTTGCGGCGGCGCCGTCGTCGACCCGTGCCGGCGGCATATTCAGACCGCTCTGTGCGTCGTCGTTTGCCGGTGCAGGCGCCGCGACTCTTGTCGGCGGCCCCGCATCATCTGGCGCCTCGGCGCCTGGTTCGGCAATTCCCAGATAGGCCTGCAGGACTTCAGTCGATGCTGTCTGCTGCGCCTTGATGGGGGTGGCGGACCACAGTGCCTGCAGCGCCGGCGTCGCTGTCGGCGGCAAAGCTGCGCCGGACGGAGCCGGCGGCTGCGCCAGCGCCTTCACAAGCGCTGCTTTCGCCGGATCGGCCTTGGCCGACGGCATCGCCGCCAATACCATGGCTTCGCGCAGCAGAGCGGTCAAGCGGGCGGATGAAATGTCCATGCCGGTCCCATGAAAACGGGTTCGCGGCACGACAATAGAGCCTCAGCATTGCGTCAAGCTTGACCTTGCCGGCAATTTATGGCGATGAAATCAGCATGAAGTCAGTCACCGCCCCATTTGGCACCACCCCATGATGAACCGCTTCGAAGGCCCTGGCGGCAAGGAAGCCAGGATCCGCTATCTCGACGGCGACTTCCAGGTCACCAGCCCCGGCGCATTCGTGCGCTGCGCGGTGACAGGTGAGAGCATCCCGCTGGACGAGCTGAAATACTGGAGCGTCGCCAGGCAGGAACCCTATGTCAGCGCCGCCGCCTCGCTGCGCCGCGAGATCGAGACGCATCCGGAAATGCGCAGCCGGCGCTGACGCCAGCCCTCCTGCCGAGCCGAACTCAGCCCCGCAACCTCCGCTGGCGCCAGGCATCGAGCGTCTCGTCGATGATGCGCTCCGGAACGTTGTCGAGCTCGAACGTGGCGTCGATCTCCAGCACGTCGAGCTGGCCAAGGAATTCGGCCGACGCTGCGCCATGGCGCAGCCGGGCGGCGTCCTTGGCGGTGGTGACGAGGCCCAGCCCCTCGCGGCGCGCGGTTGCCGCCAGCTCGGTGAGTTCGTCGGGGGCATAGAAATGGTGGTCGGGAAACGACCGGGTCAGCGCCACGTCTGCGCCGGTGCCGCGCAGCGTGTCGAAGAATTTTTCAGGATGGCCGATGCCGGCAAAGGCCAACAAACGCCGACCTGCGAAGCGTTCCCTGCCGGCTGGCTCGGCATGCGCCTCGAAGATCGGCCGGCCGGCGCGCGCCGCCTGGCGCACGACCTGGTCGGCGGCGGTGCCCTCGCCCATCTTCAGCAGCCCGTCGGTGAACACCAGCTGGTCGACAATGTTGGCTCGCAGCGGCCCGCCTGGAATGACGCGGCCATTGCCGATGCCGTAGCGCGCGTCAACGACGACCAGCGCATAATCGATATGGATGCGCGCGCTCTGAAAGCCGTCATCCATAATCAGGAAATCGCAGCCATGGGCTTCCATAAGCAGTTTGGCGCCGGCGGCGCGGTTGGGGCTCACTGCGACCGGCGCATGCTCGGCCAAAAGCAGCGGCTCGTCGCCGACATGCTTGGCGGCGTCGTGATTGATATCGACGACATGCGGCTGCGCGAACGAGCCGCCATGGCCGCGCGACAGGAAACCGGGATTGAGCTGCATGCGCCTGGCCTGCTTTGCCAGTGCGATCGCTACCGGCGTCTTGCCGCTGCCGCCGACGGTGAAATTGCCGACGCAAAGCACTGGCGCGTCGATCTTTTCGCGCGCCGCCCGACGCATGCGACGGCCGGCGACGAGGGCATAGGCGGCCGATAGCGGCGACAACGCAAAGACCCGCCAGTCCGGGGCTTCCCACCAGAAAGGTGGTGCTTCGGAGGCCATCCTATCGCCCGTCGGCGCCCTTCAGGCGCGACTTTACGATCAGAGGCTGGATGTAGGGCTCAAGCGACTTCAGTGTGTGCGCCAGCGCACCGCGCATCTGGTCGACGGTGGCGGCACCGGCCGCCATCATCTCATGGCGGGCGACTTCATTGCTCAGCAGGAAATTGACGGCGCCGGCCAGCATGTCGCGGTCGCGCACCAGCTTGGCGCCGCCGCTGTCGAGTAGCCGCTGATAGGCTTCGCGGAAATTCTGGACGTTGCGGCCGGCAAGCACAGCGGTGTCGAGCATGGCCGGCTCCAGCGGGTTCTGGCCGCCTTCCGAGGTCAGCGAGCGGCCGACAAAGGCGATTTCCGTCAGCCGGAGATAAAGCCCCATCTCGCCGATCGTGTCGCCAAGCAGGATATCGGTGTCAGCGGTGATCCTGTCGCCCTTGCTGCGCCGCGCCAGCTTCAGCCCCATGCCGGAAATCTGCGCGGCAAGCGCTTCGGCGCGGTCGGGGTGGCGCGGGACGATGATCGTGAGCAGGCCATGGTGGCGCTTGTAGAGCGTGGCGTGGACTTCCGCCGCGACCACTTCCTCGCCGTCATGGGTCGATATCGCCGCCCATGTCGGGCGGCCGGCGATCTGGCGCTTCAGCGTCGCCAGCATCCTTTCGTCGACCGGCGGCGGCAAGGTGTCGACCTTGAGGTTGCCGGACACGGTGACCGGCCTGGCACCAAGCGCGCGAAAACGTTCGCCGTCGACATCCGATTGGGCGACGACATGGGCGAGGTTCTCGAACAGCGCCTCGGCGATGTTGGCGCGCTTCTTCCAGGATTTGAACGAACGGTCGGACAGCCGGCCGTTGACCAGCACCTGCGGCACGCGGCGGGCGCCGAGCTCGAGGATGGTCATCGGCCAGATCTCGGATTCGGCGATGATCGCCAGGTCCGGCCGCCAGTGATCGAGGAAGCGGCTGACCGCCGGCTTGAGGTCGAGCGGGACATATTGGTGGATGATGCGGTCGCCGAGCCGCTCGTCGGCGACCTGCGCCGAGGTCACCGTGCCCGTCGTCAGCACGATGTTGACGCCGTAGTCGAGGATGCTTTGCACCAGGGGCACGACCGCAAGGGTCTCGCCGACGCTTGCCGCATGGATCCAGATTACCGGCCCTTCAGGCCGTGGTCGCCCGGCAACGCCGTAGCGCTCGCGGCTGCGGCTTCGGTCCTCCTTGCCCTGCGACGTGCGCCAGGCGACGTAAGGCCCGATCAGCGGATAGGCAGCCGCACCGGCGAAGCGGTACGCCGTCAGGAAGGCGCGCGCCCAGCGCTCGCTCATGGATTGCCGTCCACGAGGCGATAGGCCTCGGCGGTCGCGGCATTGAGCGCGGCGGTGACTTCCACGCGCTTACGCTCCATTTCGGCCTCGTCGGCATTGGCCGGCACGAACACGGGCGTACCGATGACGATCGAGGAGCGGCCGAACGGCAGGTTGATGGTGGTCTTGTCCCAGCTCCGTTCCAGCACCTTGCGGCGGCTGGTGGCGATGGCGGCAGGCATGATCGGCCGGCCCGAAAGCCGCGCCAGGAGAACGATGCCAAGCCCCGCGTCGCGCGGCGTGCCGTGGGGAATGTCGGCGATCATGGCGACGTTCTTGCCGGCGACGAGTGACTTTTTCAGGGCAATGAGCGCCTTGGCGCCGCCCTTGTCGAGATGCTTCGAGCTGTCGCGACCACCGGAACCGCGCACCGCCTCGATGCCGAATTTTTCGATCATCAGCGCGTTGAGTTCGGCATCGGCGCTGCGCGAGACCATGGCGACCAGCGGCCGCCCCTTAGGATAATAGGCAGGGGTGAGCAAATGCTGGCCATGCCAGAGCGCGATGATGCCGGGCTCGAACTCGGCGTAGGCGCCGCCTGAAAACTTCGCCGAGCCTTCGACCACGCGGTTGGTCAGCCGCACCAGGCGGACGAACCATGCGAGCAGGCTGACGATGATGCTCTTGACGATTCGCGACTGCGCCAACGGCTCGCGGATCTTGCGCCAGAACGTCTTCGTACTGCCGCCGCGTCTTCTTCCGACCGCGGCGCCGGTGGGCTGCCCTTTCACCGCTTCTTGCTCCATCGCTGTCAACTGCCGACCTTGCTTTCAGGGTCGAGCAGCCGGTGCAGATGAACCACGAAATAGCGCATATGGGCGTTGTCCACGCTGGCTTGCGCCTTGGCTTTCCACGCGGTGTGTGCGGTTTGGTAATCCGGATAGACGCCGACAATGTCGAGCGCGTCGAGATCGCGGAACTCGGTGCCACCCAGCTTCTTCAGCTCGCCGCCGAACACCAGGTGCAAAAGCTGTTTCTTTCCGTCTTCCGCGGCCATTTCGGTCCTTCACATATTGTGAGTTTGCGACAGGTCTAGACCAAAGCCGTCGACTTTGGAACCTTCGATCACGCTTCCGTACCGGCAATGACGCCGGCTAGCACGGTCAACAGTTCGCCACTGCCGGCGACCAGCGCTCCGTGGCGGATCATTTCGCCGGCGTAAAGCGGCGCGCGGCCGTGCCCGTCGAGCACGGCGCCGCCGGCCTCGCGCAAGATGAGATCGGCGGCGGCAATATCCCAGTCATGCGCATTGGGCTTGACGAAGGTGGCGTCGAGCGTGCCGTTGGCGACCATCGCCAGCCGGTAGGCAAGCGAGGGAATATGAGCCGCGCGCTGCACCCTGCCCTGCCACTCCGCCGGCATCAGGTCGATCAGTTGCTTTAGCCCGCCGATTTCGACCGTCTCGCCCAAGCGACGCACTGCAATCGGCTTGCCATTAAGGAATGCGCCCTGCCCAGGCATCGCCCAATAGGTTTCGTCCATGGCCGGACATTCGAGCACGCCGGCAAACGTGCCGCCGTCCTCGACCACGGCAACGCTGACGCACCAGGAGCGCAGGCCTTCGAGGAAGCCGCGCGTGCCGTCTATGGGATCGACGACAAAGGTGCGGCGTGCCTGCAGCCGCGCAGGATCGTCCGTCGTCTCCTCCGACAGCCAGCCATAATCCGGCCGCGCCGCAAGCAGGGTTTCGCGCAGATAGGCGTCGGCCGCATGGTCGGCTTCGCTGACCGGCGAGGTGCCCCCCTTCATCCACACTTGCGGGTTCTTGCCGAAATAGCGCATGGCGATGGCGCCGGCCTCGCGGGCGGCATCGCGCAAAAGCTGGAGGTCTTCTGCAGCTGATATGACCGGGTCACGCGCCGGCAAGGGTCATGCCTTCGATCAGCAGCGTCGGTGCGGCGGTGCCGAAATTGCGGTCGAGGTCGCTCGCCGGCACCATGTTGAGGAACATCGTCTTCAAATTGGAGGCAATGGTCACCTCGGCCACCGGATAGGCCAGCTCGCCATTGTCGATCCAGAAGCCCGACGCACCTCGGCTGTATTCTCCGGTCACCATGTCGACGCCCTGGCCGAACACTTCGGTGACATAAAAGCCTGATTTCAGCGACTTGATCAGATCTTCCGGCGTCCTGTCGCCCGGCTCGATGGCGAGATTGGTCGATGACGGCGACACCGAGGAGCCGCTGCGCGCGCCGCGTCCGTTGGTGGTCAGCCCCAATTCCCGCGCCGCGGACGTCGACAGGAACCAGTGCTTCAGCACGCCGTTTTCGACCATCAGCAGCTTTTCGCCTTCGACACCTTCGCCGTCGAAGGGACGCGAGGCCTGGCCGCGACGCCGGAGCGGCTCGTCGGTGACGGTGATGTCAGCCGATGCGACCTGCTTGCCCATCATCTCGCGCAGAAAACTGGTCTTGCGCGCCACCGAAGCGCCGTTGATGGCGCCGGCGAGATGGCCGGCAATGCCGCGCGCGACGCGCGGATCGAACACGACGTTGACCGGACCGGTCGCTGCCTTGCGGGCACCGAGGCGGCGCACGGCACGCTCGCCAGCCTTGCGGCCGATCAGTTCCGGCGCATCGAGATCGGAAAAATGCTGGTGCGAGGAATATTCGTAGTCGCGCTCCATGCCGGTGCCCTCGCCCGCAATCACGCTGGCCGAGCGCGAAAAGCGCGAGGCGACATAGTGGCCGACGAAGCCGTTCGACGTCGCGAGCACCAGTCCGCCGAGACCAGCGCTGGCGCCGCTGCCGGCCGAATTGGTGACGCCCTTGACGGCAAGGGCTGCTTCCTCGGCGGCCAAAGCCGCTTCCTTCAATTGATCGGCCGAGACCTCGGTGGCGTCGAACAGATCGAGGTCGCGCACCTTGCCAACCAGCAAAGCCGGATCGGCGAGACCCTGATAGGGATCCTCGGGCGAGACTTTCGCCATCGCCACGGCGCGCTCGGCCAGTGCCTTGGGGTCTGACGCCGCCGTCGCCGACACGCTCGCCACCCGGTTGCCGATGAAGACGCGCAGCGAGACGTCGTCGCCTTCGGAGGATTCGGTGTTCTCGACCTTGCCCAGTCGCACCGACACGCCGGTCGAGCGGCCGCGCACGGCGACCGCATCGGCGGCGTCGGCGCCGGCCCGCTTGGCAGCCTCGACCAGAGCCGCGACGCGGTCGGTCAGTTTCGCTGCCTCTGATGTATTCGTCATGCGCATGGTCCTGGCTTCAAGCCGCGCCCGGCGGTCGCGGCTGCTGCACCATCTATTGTCCCGCTGCGGCTTGTGCAATGGCGCACCGGCAATTGCGCCGCTGCGGCATAGCGCCCGAGCAGAACGCCAATCTGCTGGAGCGACGGCAGCCGGAAGCGCCGCGGAGGCAGATAGCCGCCCTGCCCCGTTCTTCAGGCGACCGGCGTCCAGATCACGTCGTCGATCCTGGCCGCGCCCGTCGCCAGCATCACCAGCCGATCGAAACCGAGCGCCGAGCCGCTGGCCTGCGGCATTATGGCGAGGGCTGCGAGAAAGTCTTCGTCCAGCGGATAGCGCTCGCCATAAACGCGCTCTTTCTCGTCCATTTCGGCGGCGAAGCGCCGGCGCTGCTCGGCCGCGTCAGTCAGCTCGCCGAAAGCGTTGGCGAGCTCGACGCCGCAGCAATAGAGCTCGAAGCGCTCGGCAACGCGCGGGTCATCGGCGCTCGGCCGGGCAAGGGCTGCCTCCGAGATCGGATAGCGGTAGAGGATGGTGGCTCGCGCCTGCCCCAGCATTGGCTCGACCTTTTCGACCATCACGCGGCTGAACAGATCGGCCCAATTGTCATCCTGTGCCGTGCGCATGCCGGCCTTGACCAGAGCCTCATGGAGCGCGTCGCGGTCGGTGCTCCCGTCCACCGACATCGTGGCGAGAAGATCGATGCCGGCGTAGCGCGTAAAGGCCTCCGCCACGCTGAGCCGTTCCGGGTCGGCAAACGGATCGGCCTCGCGGCCGCGAAATCGGAAGATCTTTGCACCGGCCCGCTCGGCCGCCAGCTTGAGCAGCTCCGCGCAGTCCCCCATCAGGCTCTCATAGGTCTCGCTAACCCGGTACCATTCGAGCATGGTGAATTCCGGATGATGCAAGGGGCCGCGCTCGCGGTTGCGCCAGACGTTACCCAAGCTGAAGATGCGCTTTTCGCCGGCGGCAAGCAGCTTCTTGCACGCGAATTCCGGCGAGGTGTGGAGATAGAGTGGCCGGCGCGCGCCATCGGCGCCGATCGCCTCGGTGGCGAAGGCCGACAGATGCGCCTCGTTGCCGGGCGAGATTTGCAGCGCCGCCGTCTCGACCTCGACAAAATCGCGGCGGGCAAACCAGTCGCGCATGTCGGCTGCGATACCGTTGCGGGCAATCAGCCGCGGCCGACGGTCGGCGTGAACGTCCGGCGTCCACCACGGCGAAGCCTCGGTCATTGGTTTGCAGGACCTGGCTTTGCCGGGCAACGGAATTGCTGACAGGGCTGGCGGTTCGCGCCAAGATGCGCTACGGCGACGGCTCTCGCAGCCGATTTGCGCCGAACAATCGTTTCAGGCCAACGAAGTCTAGGATTGAAAACCGTGGTGAAGGTCATCGCCAGTTCCCTGCGTAAAGGCAACGTCGTCGACAAGGACGGCAAGCTTTACGTGATCCTCTTTGCCGAAAACATCCACCCTGGCAAGGGCACGCCGGTCACCCAGCTCGACATGCGCCGCATCTCCGACGGGGTGAAGGTTTCGGAGCGCTACCGCACCACCGAACAGGTCGAGCGCGCCTATGTCGAGGACCGCGAGCACACCTTCCTCTACGCCGATGGCGAAGGCTATCACTTCATGAACCCGGAGAGCTACGACCAGGTCGCGGTGCCGGAAAGCGTGGTCGGCGACATGGCGCCTTACCTGCTCGAAGGCATGGCGGTGCAGATCTCGCAGTTCAACGGCATAGCGATTGCCCTGGTGCTGCCGCAGCGCGCCACGTTCGAGGTGGTCGAGACCGAGCCGACGACCAAGGGACAGACGGCATCGTCGTCCTACAAACCGGCCGTGCTGTCCAACGGCGTGCGCACGGCAGTTCCCCCGCACATCGCCCCCGGCACCCGCGTGGTGGTGATGACGGCCGACGGCTCCTATGTGGAGCGGGCGAAGGATTGAGGCGCGAGCGCCTCAACCCTGGTTAGTCCCTTGCATTGCCTTCTGCGGCCGCTCAATCGATAGTCCTGCCGATGTGGCAGACCTTTGTGACCTACTGGCCTCTGATCCTCATGATCATTCCGATGCTGATGGCCGCCATCGGCATCGTCCACGCCATCATGACGAAGGAAGACGTCCGCGCCGCCACCGGCTGGGTGGGTGTGATGCTTTTGTCGCCTTTCCTGGGCGCGATCATCTACGCCATTGCCGGCATCAACCGCATCCGCCGCGCAACAATCAGCGCCATGCGGCCCGTGGCCGGCGAAGCCGAGACGGCCAAGCAAGACCGCGACATTGCGCTGGAAGCGCTGATCTCAGCGCAATTCGGCCAACGCTTTGCCGGCCTGAAGACACTGGGCGACCGGGTGGCGCGGCGCGGCCTGCTTTCGGGAAACGCAATCACCATCCTGAAGACAGGTGACGACGCTTACGCGGCAATGCGCCGGGCGATCGACGACGCCAAGCGCAGCGTCCTGCTCGAGACCTACATATTCGACAATGACGAGATCGGGCAGCGTTTCGTCGAATCGCTGGCCGGCGCGGTCCGGCGCGGTGTAACCGTCCGCGTGCTCATCGATGCCGTCGGCGTGCGCTATTCCGTGCCCAGCATTCTCACGACTCTCCGGGAAGCCGGCGTCACCGTCGATCTCTTCAACGGCAACATCGTCATGGGCCTGAGACTTCCCTATGCGAATCTGAGAACCCACAGGAAGATTCTGATCGTCGACGGTGCGGTGGCTTTCACGGGGGGCATGAACATCCGCAAGGGATTCTCGGCCGAATTCGTGGGAACCGCCAGTTCGGCGGATACGCATTTCCTGGCCACCGGGCCGCTCGTGGCCGACCTGTTTGCGGTTGCCGCCGAAGACTGGCGTTTTGCCGGCAACGAAGCCCTCAAGGACGAGGTCTGGCAGGTGGAAAAACCCTCGCCGCCTCCCGGTCAGCCGATCCTGGTGCGGGCCGTGGCGTCGGGGCCGGATGCCAGCAACGAGACCAATCACAAATTGCTGATGGGGGCATTTTCCGTCGCCCGCAAATCGATCCGCATCATGTCGCCCTATTTCCTGCCGGACCGCGAGTTTATCAGCGCGCTGACCACGGCGGCCAGGCGCGGCGTCGAGATCGACATCGTCGTGCCAGCGGTGAACAATCTCTTCCTGGTCGGCCGCGCCATGACGGCGCAATACGACCAGGTGCTGAAGCACTATTGCCGTGTCTGGCGTCATGAGGGATCGTTCGACCATTCGAAGCTGCTGTCGGTCGATGGCGTATGGGCCTATGTCGGCTCCTCCAACCTCGACGCCCGGTCGCTGCGGCTGAATTTCGAGATCGACCTGGAGGTTCTGGATGCAGGCTTTGCCGCCGAGATCGAAGCGCGCATCGGAGCGGCAATCGCTTCGGCCAAACCCGTCACACTCGCAACCCTGAAGGCGCGGCCATTCGTCATCCGTGTCTTTGACCGGTTGCTATGGCTGGGATCGCCCTATCTCTAATGCATGTCGCTCAAAAGTGGTCACGGTTTTGAGATAACGACATGCATAAAACAAAGAATCAGGACATCGAATAGCAGGCCAATGGACATTAACGGACGCAGCCTCCCGGAGACCGTGCTCCTGTCGATCCGCCGCAGGAAAGCGCGCAAGGCGAACGCGACGCCGCGCAAACACGTCGACGGCGCCGAGATGGTGGTCGCCTCCTACAATGTCCACAAATGCATCGGCACCGACCGCAGGTTCGACCCCGAACGGACCGCCCGTGTCATCCGCGAAATCGGTCCCGACGTCATTGCGCTGCAGGAGGCCGACAACCGGTTCGGCGACCGCGCCGGGCTGCTCGATCTTGCCCGGATCGAACACGAAACCGGGCTGGTGCCGGTGCCGGTTTCGGGAAACGGCAAAGGCCATGGCTGGCGCGGCAATGTGCTGTTGTTCAAGCGCGGCACAGTACGCGACGTCCATCAGATCAAGCTGCCGGGACTGGAGCCGCGCGGCGCGCTGGTGGCCGAGATCGACCTCGACGAAACGCGCACGCTGCGCGTCATTGCCGCGCATCTCGGCCTGTTGCGGCGCTCACGCTCCGAACAGGCCCGCGTCGTGCTTGACATTATGAGCAGCCAGGATGAAAGGCCGACCCTGCTGCTCGGCGACCTCAACGAGTGGCGGCTGGGCAACCGCTCGGCGCTGAAGACGCTGCACGCCACCTTTGGCTTCACGCCACCGGCGGTGCCGACATTTCCCTCCGGCCTGCCGGTGCTGGCGCTCGACCGCATCATGGCCAACCGGCACGGCATGGTCTCGTCGGTCGAAGCCCACGACACGCCGCTGTCGCGGGTGGCGTCGGATCACCTGCCGCTGACGGCTTTCGTGAGCCTGTAAGTCACCCGTCCCGCAACCACACAACCATCTCGCCGGGCTCACGATTGTCCCAGGCGTAATAGGGGACGGCCTTGAGCTTCGCCTGCTCGACGGCTGGCGCCTCGGTGCGATAGAGGCCGTTGTCCCAGTTTTCCACCGTTTCCCGGCTGCCGGTGGCCGAGAGGGTGACGACACCGCCGAGGAGGTTCGGCTCTGGATGCGCCTCGATCTCAGCCGTACGCGGCAAGGTGATGCGGTGCAGTTGGCCGGCATTGTCGGTCTCTTCGACGCAGTAAATCAACGGGCCGCGCGCAAGTGCCACGCGGCCGATGTCCTGGCGCACCTGCGGGTTGGCGAACAGGCGCGAGATCGACATGTCGAGGTCGAGTTCGACGCGGTCGCCCTTCTGCCACTCGCGCCGGATCGCCGCGTAGCCATCGTTCGACGCGGCATCGAGGTCGACATGCGCACCGTTGACCTTCAGCGTCGCCTTGCGGCACCAGGACGGCACGCGCAGATGCAGCGTGAACTCAACGGGGGCATCCGGCTCGACCCGGATCGAGACCGCGCCATCCCAGGGATAGTTGCTGGTCTGGACGAGACTGACCGCCTTGCCGGCAATGTCGAAACGCGCCGTCGAGTCGCCATAGAGATGGACGGCCAGCGCATCGTCGGCGAGGCTGTAGAAATAGCTGCCGATCGAGGCCACCATGCGGCCGATATTGGGCGGGCAGCACGGGCAGCGGTGCCATTTCCATCTGTTATGCTTGCCCCGGCTTTCCAGCGGGTTCTCGTAGAAGAACAGCGAACCGTCGAGCGACAGGCCGGAGATCGAGCCGTTGTAGAGCGCCCGCTCCATCATGTCGGCGTAGCGGGCGTTGGGACCCATGCCGAGCATGCGGCTGGCCCAGAACACCAGCCCCACCGAGGCACAGGTCTCGGCATAGGCGGTCTCGTTGGGCAGGTCGTAATCGCTGGTAAAACCCTCATTGTGGGCCGACGGTCCGAGGCCGCCAGTGACGTAGAGGCTCTTGGTGGTGAGATCGTCCCAGAGCCGGTCGAGCGCTACCCGCAGCGTATCATCGCCATATTCGGTGGCGATGTCGGCCATGCCGGAATAGAGGTACATCGCCCTGACCGCATGGCCGACAACCTTGTCCTGCTCGCGCACCGGCCTGTGCGACTGATTGTATTCGTAGGTCTTGAAATGATAGGCCTTCGGGTCGGCGCCGCGGGCGCGCGCCTCCTCGTCGAAATAATGCGGCTCGAGGCCGCGCTGGTCGATGAAGTATTTGGCCAGGTCCATATACTTCTGCTGGCCGGTCGCCCGCGCCAGCTTGACCAGCGCCAGCTCGATCTCCTCATGGCCGCAATAGCCCTTCTTCTTGCCGGGCTCCGGACCGAAATTCTCCGTGATATGATCGACATAGCGGCACATGATGTCGAGCAGCTTGCGCTTGCCCGTGGCCTGGAAATAGGCGACGGCGCCTTCGATCAGGTGGCCGGCACAATAGAGCTCGTGGCAGTCGCGCAGATTGGTCCACCGCTTGCCGGGCTGGATGCGCTGGTACCAACTGGAGAGATAGCCGTCGGATTGCTGCAGCTTGCCATACATGTCGATGACGGCGTCGATCTTCTTCTCCAGATCGTCATTGCGGCGGCGGTAGAGCGAATAGGCGGCGGTCTCGATGGTCTTGCCCCAGTCGGAATCCCAGAACATCTGCGTCGTCACCGTCGAGCCGGTGAAGCCGGGCGTGGCCGCCTCGTCCGGCGACGGCGAATGGAAGGGAATGACGACACCCGGCGACGGCCGGTCCGGATCGATCTGCTCCAGCATGCGCGCCTCCACGCAGCGATCGTAGAGGATGGAGGCGGTGCGAGAGGCGACGGCATCGACACGGTCGCCCCAGAAACCACGCACGTCGACCTGCGGCACGGGCAGCGGCCGGAAGGCGAGGCTCAGTTTGCCGGGCTTTACGGCCTGGCCCGTCTTGCCGGCCTGAATTGCAGATTGCGATGCGGTCATCAACCTAACTCCATTAGAATGCGATTTTTCATTTCACCGCGCCGGCCATCAGGCCGCGTATGTAGAAGCGCTGCAGCAACAGGAAGAGGATGAGGCAAGGCACCATCATCACGGTGACGCCGGCTTGCACGGCGCCCCAGTCGATGGCGCCGAAGCGGCCGGACTGAAGTGCGGTCATCATGATCGGCAGCGTGAATTTCGACTGGTCGGTCATCAGCACCAGGGCGGCCAGGAACTCGTTCCAGGCGCCAAGGAAGGCGAACAGCGCGATGGTGACGATGCCGGGCCAGACCAAAGGCAGCATCACCTTCAGCAGCATGGTGAGATTGTTGGCTCCGTCCATGCGGGCGGCCTCTTCGATCTCGCGCGGCACCGCGTCGAAGGCGTTGCGCATCATGAAGATCGAGAACGGCAGCTGCAGCGTGACATAGACGAAGACCAGCCCGGTCAGCGTGTTGTGCAGGCCGACCTTGGTCAGCACCAGGAAGATCGGCGTCAGGATCGACTGGAACGGGATCATGATCGTCGACAGGATGACGACGAAGAGCAGGTCCTTGAACGGAAAGCGGAAGCGCGAAAAGCCGTAGCCGGCAAGCACGCTGACGATGACGGAAAACACGACCGTCATCACCGAGACGTAGATGCTGTTTTGCGCCGGCAGCCAGAGCCCGTCGCCGAACGTGTTGAGCGTGCCGTAATTCTCGACCGAGAAGCCGGTGGTCGGCCAGGGCGGCAGCGGCGGCAGGCGCGCCTCCTGCGACGGCTTGAAGGCAGACAGCACCGTCCAGACGATCGGCGCCAGGAACAGCACCGAGGCGATCATGCCGGTCGCGTGCTCGGCGATGCCGAGGCGCTGGCGGCTGTTGCGGCTTCTTGCCTGCGCCATCAGTCGACCCCCTCGGGCTTGCGCAGCAGCCAGAGCTGGAACGTGCTGAGCGCGACCAGGATGGCGAGCAGGATCATCGACAGTGCGGCGCCATAGCCCAGCTTGAACGACACGAAGGACTGGTTGAAGATCCAGTAGACGGCGGTCAGCGTCTGATTGCGCGGGCCGCCGCGCAGGATGATGTAGAACTGGTCGAAGGCGAGGATCGAGCCCGCGACCGACAGGATCAGCGCCAGCGCCAGCGTACGGCGCATCAAGGGCAGTGTGATGGCGCGAAAGCGCGCGAACGGCCCTGCCCCATCGATCATCGCCGCCTCCTGCAGATCGGTCGGGATCGACTGCAGGCCGGTCATCAGGATGATCATGGTGAAGCCCGCCACCTTCCACACGACCATGGCGATGATCGACCAGAAGGCCGGCTGGAAGGTGGCCAGAAGGTTGAATTTCTTCCCGGTCAGGCCGAGGTCGTAAGCGGCCGGGCTGAACAGGCCGGAATCGACATTGAGCAGCCACGACCAGAGCAGGCTCGCCGAAGCAAAGCCGATGACGGCCGGCATGAAGAAGGACGTGCGGTAGAAGCCGGTGAGCCGCCGGGGACGCTCGATGAACAGCGCCAGCGGAAAGGCGACGGAAAAGATCGCGATCGTCACCACCACCGTGTAGAGGCCGGTGAAGCGCAGCGCATTCCAGAACCTGGTGTCACGCAGGATCGCCCAATAATTATCGAGGCCGATGTAGCTGTGCTCGCCCATCAGCGGCCAGTTGTGCAACGACATCCACGCCGTCATGCCGAGCGGGATGATGAAAAAGACAACCACCAGCGCGACGGCCGGCGCGACATAGAGCAGGCCGATCCACTGCCGGCGGCCGGCACCGACCAGTTTTCGCGGGCGGGCTGGGGCGGAGGTTGCGGTGATGGCGGTCATGCGGTTCTCTCACTGGCGCTGCGTTCCCCTCCCCCTTGAGGGGAGGGTCCGGCCGCAGGCCGGGGGTGGGGTCCTCTGCGCAGCGCGCCAACGAAAAGTAGCGTCGAGCACTGCGCAGACGACCCCACCCGGACCTGCGGTCCGACCTCCCCTCAAGGGGGAGGTGGGCGGTGTCGCTTATTTCTGCGGCGCCTGGTCGATGATCGACTGCATGGTCTCCTGCGCGTTGGCGATCGCGCCGTCGACATCGTCGCCGAAGAAGACCTCGTTGACCATCTGCGTCCACGGGCCGTTGGCGGAGTTGATCAAATCGTTGAACACAACCGAATAGGGCGTGCGGCCCTTGGCCATCGCCTCGGCGGCGATCTGGTAGCGCGGGTCGAGATCCTTCAGCGCTTCCTTTGCAATGTCGCCGCGCACCGGCAGGCTGCCGTATTTGGCGAGGATCGTCTGACCCTCGAGCGAATAGGCGAAGTCGAGAAACTCCTTCACCACGGCGAGCTTTGTGGTGCCCTTGGTGACGACGAAATTGTCGCCGCCGGCGAAGGATGACCAGCCGCCATCCTTGCCCGGCAGGAAGGTGACGCCGTAATCGACATCAGGATACTGCGTGTTGAGCGCGCCGATGGCGAAGGCGCCGGAGGGCGAGATGCCGATATTGCCGGCGGCGAAGGCGGCAAAGAAATTGGAGCCGGTGTCGGTCTGCGCGCCGGCCGGCACCAGGTCCTTCTTGACCATCGAGCGGTAGAGGTCGATGGCGCCCCGCAATTGCGGGCTGTCCAGCGTCGCCTTGGAGCCGTCCTCGGAGAGGATGTCGCCGCCCGAGGCCCAGACCAGCGGCGTGAAGGTGAAGATGTTGCAGCCGCCGCAATTGCCGGAGAAATAGAAGCCCTTGATGTCGCCCCCGAGCGCGTTGACCTTCTCGGCGTCGGCTTCGATTTCGGCCCAGTTGGTCGGGCCTTTTTCGGGGTCGAGCCCGGCCTGCTTGAACAGCTTCTTGTTCCAGATCAGCACCGAGCTGTCGGCTGAGAACGGCAGGCCGTAGATGCGGCCCTTGTAGGTGCCGGTCTTGACGTGCGCCGGCGACAGGCTGGCGAAATAGGGCAGCGACTTCGCCCAGTCGGTGATGTCTTCCAACTGGCCGGCTGCGGAAAAGGCCGGCGTGTAGATCAGGTCGAGCGACAGCGCGTCTGGCGCGGTGCCGCCGGCGGCCGCGGCGCCATATTTCGGAATGATCTCGGCATTGGGGATGATGTCGAGCTTGATCTGGTTCTCATGTGCCTTGTTGAAGGCATCGACGATGCGCGGCATGAAATTCGAGCCGTCGGCGCGCACCCAGATATTGGCCGTGTCGGCGGCTATGGCGGGCATAGCAAAAATACTCGCCGCAATGGCAAACCCGGCAATCATGGTCTTCATGGTTTTCCTCCTCATGGTTCTCCTCCCTGTTCGGCCGCGCTCCCGGTTGACCGGTAAGCCGCAGCCTGTCTCAGCCGTCTGGCGGACGGCCGCATGACTGACGCACCACCAGCCGGCACGGCAGTTTTCGAATGCCCGGTGCGGCCGGTTGGCCGCCGACGAGCGAAAGCAGCGCAAGCCCGGCCTCGCGGCCAAGCGCTGAAAGGTTCATGTCGACCGAGGTCAGCGGCGGCCGGGTCGCTTCCGCCACGATCTCCCAATTGTCGAAGCCGATGACGCCGACATCGCCGGGCACGCCGATGCCGCGCTCGCGCAGCGCATCGATGACGCCGCGCGCGATCTGGTCGTTGCCGCAGAAGACCGCGTCAGGTTTCTCCCCCCTGCGCGCCGTGCCGTCGAACAGTCTTGCGACCGCCTCATGCCCCCAGGCTTCCGACCAGTGTCCAAGCAGCGGATCGGCAACCGGCAGGCCATGCTCGGTCAGCACCTCGCGGTAGGCCCGGGCGCGCTCATGCACCACGGCGAAGCTCGCGGGACCGCTGACATGGGCAATGCGCCGGCGCCCGAGCGCGCAAAAATGCTCGACCGCCAGCCGCGCCCCGGCGGCATCGTCGGATTCGAAGCCGATGGCGTCGGCATCGGGCTGGGTGAAGGCGTAGATCACCGGGATGCGCAAATTGGCGAGGTCGACCGGCAGGTGTCGGTCGATACGCTTGCCGGTGGCGATGATGCCGTCGACGCGCTTGTCGAGCATGGCCTCGACATGCAGCTGGCCGAGCCGCTGGTCGTCCTCGACATTGCACAGGAATACCGAGACGCCGGCATCGACCAGCGCGTCGGAGACGCCGGCCATCAGCGGCAGCGAGAAGCGGCCATACGTATCGTTGGTGAGCAGCCCGACGGTGAAGGAGCGCTTGCGCAACAGGCTCTGCGCCAGGCTGTTCGGCCGGAAGCCGAGCCGCTGCGCTGTCTCGCGAATACGCTCGCGCGTTTCCGCCGTCATCCGCCCCTGCCCGTTCAGCGCTTTTGAGGCCGTGGCGACACTGACGCCGGCGACTGAGGCCACCTCACGCAAGGTGACCGGTGTCTTGGCGGGCGCTGGCGCGGCATCGGACGACATGGTGTGGGGCGGATTCCTCAGTTGGGAAAAGGTTTTCTCTTGTCGCCCTGCTCAGTACCGACTGGTGAGGGCAGTGGGCGAAGGCGCGGTTTGGGAAAAGGTTTTCTCAAGTGAGATTATGCGAAGGATTCGGCCATGGCAAGAGGCCATCGACATGCCCGGTTTCGCTCGGCGCAGCAATTTCTTGCCTACTGTCGGTAGCGCAGTGCCTCAAGCAGCAACGCGAAAGCGGGCGAAGCCTGGCGACGGTTGGGATAGTAGAGGTGATAGCCCTGGAGCTTCGGGCACCAGTCGGCCAGTACCTCGACCAGTTGTCCGTCGGCGATACGTGGCCGTGCCAGGTCCTCCGGCACAAAGCCCAGGCCCAGACCGTCAATGGCGGCATTGAGGATAGGCACGGCGCTGTTGAAGGTGAGGCTGCCCTCGACCCTCACGCGCAGCTCTCGGCCATTCTTCTCGAACTCCCAGGCATAGAGCCCGCCGGCGCTGTTCAGGCGCTGGTTGATGCAATTGTGGTTGGTGAGATCCTGAGGGGTTTCCGGCTGCGAGCGCCGCTCGAAGTAGGCAGGTGAGCCAACAACGGCAAAACGCCAGTCGGGGCCGATGCGCGCGGCGATCATGTCCTTGCTGACGGCCTCGCCAAGCCGGACACCGGCGTCGAACCGTTGCTCAATGATGTCGGTGAAACCGTAGTCTATGTTTAGCTCGACATGGATGTCGGGATATTCGCGCAGGAAGGTCGCGAGAGTGGGACGGAAGATGGTGTCGATCACATAGTCGTTGCAGGTTATGCGCACGGTACCGGCCGGCTTGTCCCGCAGTTCGCTGAGCGCGACAATTTCGGCTTCGATCTGGTCGAAATGCGGACTGATGGCTCGCATGAGCCGCTCGCCTGCTTCCGTTGGCGCGACGTTACGGGTGGTGCGTGCCAGCAGCCTGATCCCCAACTTCTCCTCCAGGCCCTTGATCGTATGACTGAGGGCCGAAGGCGTCACGCCGAGGTTGGCGGCTGCCCTGGTAAAGCTGCGCTCGCGCGCGACCGCCACGAAAGCGATCATATCGTTAATGCGTTCTCTCGGCATTTATGAATCCTGCTCACAACCGCATGAACATTATACCCACTAATCCGATGGTCCCGCTTTGGCTAGATTCCGATTTCAAAACCGCCCTCACGGAAGGGCGCAAAGGAATTGGAGAAATTCCCATGGAAATCATGCGCGCAGGCTCTCGTCCGTCGAGCAAGGGGCCGACCGACTGGTTCACCGGCACGGTCCGCGTCGACCCGCTGTTCAATCCGCATGCGCCGGAACGCGTCCAGGGTGGGCACGTTACCTTCGAGCCAGGGGCACGCACGGCGTGGCACACGCATGTCCTCGGCCAGACGCTCATCGTCACCTCCGGCGTCGGCCGCGTGCAGCGCTGGGGCGGGTCGATCGAGGACATCCGGCCGGGCGACGTGGTCTGGATCGCCCCCGGCGAGAAGCACTGGCACGGCGCCGGTCCCGAGACAGCCATGACACATATCGCGATCCAGGAGGTTCAGAACGGCAAGGTCGTCGACTGGATGGAGCACGTTTCGGACAAGCAATACGCCGGCTGAGCCAATCAAGCGCCACAAGCTGATCGACACCAGCCTCGGCGTCCTCGGGCACACCGGCTGGTCAGGATCACGATAGAACACCTCGACTGAAAGGAAGCCTGCCATGTCATGGCAAGATCAGGAATTGCAGCGGATCGCGCAAAGCGACGACCTGCATATCGCGCCGTTCCGCGAGGACGGCAAGACCTACGGCACCCCGACCTGGATCTGGTCGGTGGTCGTGGACGGCGATCTCTATGTTCGCGGCTATAACGGCCAGAAATCGCGTTGGTATCAGGCCGCCATCCGCCAGAAGGCCGGATGCATCGCCGCGGCCGGTATGACGAAGGAAGTCTCCTTCGAGCCGGCGGGCGGGGCGGTAAACGATCGGATCGATGAGGCCTACCGCCGCAAATACAGCACGAGCCCATATCTCGCGCCGATGATCAGCGAGCGCGCCCGCGCGGCGACGGTCACGATTACACCGAAGGATTGAGGAGACCCAGCATGCAAAAGCGCAAACTCGGTCAGGGCCTGGAGGTCTCCGCTCTCTCACTCGGCTGCATGGGCTATGGCCAAGCCCGCGAGATAGCAGATCGGGCAGAGATGATCACGCTGATTCGCGAGGCGGTTGATCGCGGCATGGATTTCTTCGACACGGCGGAGGTCTATGGTCCGTTCACCAACGAAGACATGGTCGGCGAGGCGCTGGCACCGATGCGCGACCAGGTGAAAATCGCAACCAAGTTCGGCTGGGATGTCGACGCCGATACCGGCGCAAATCATGGCGGCGTCAACAGCAAACCGGAGCACATCCGGGCAGCAGTCGAGGGCAGCCTTCGTCGCCTGAAGACCGAACATATCGATCTTCTCTACCAGCACCGTGTCGACCCCGACGTGCCGATGGAAGATGTCGCCGGCACGGTCAAGGACCTGATCGGTCAGGGAAAGGTGCGGTATTTTGGGCTGTCGGAAGCCGGCGTGCATTCGATCCGCCGCGCCCATGCCGTCCAGCCGGTGGCAGCGCTGCAAAGCGAATACTCGCTGTGGACCCGTGAACCCGATGCCGAGATCATTCCCGCGCTGGAAGAACTCGGCATCGGCTTCGTCCCGTTCAGCCCGCTCGGAAAGGGTTTTCTGACCGGCAAGATCGATGCGAACACCACCTTCGCTGGCAACGACTTCCGCGGCCAGATTCCGCGATTTGCGCCCGAAGCACGCGCGGCCAATCAGGCGCTCGTCGATCTGATCCGTGGCGTCGGCGAGCGTCATGGCGCGACACCGGCCCAGGTAGCTCTTGCATGGCTGCTGGCACGCAAGCCATGGATCGTCCCGCTGTTCGGGACCCGCAAGCTCGAGCGGCTCGAGGAGAATCTGGGGGCTCTGTCGGTCGCGCTTTCGGACGACGACCTTCATGAAATCGAGACCGGGGCCGCGGCCATCACGATCGAAGGGGCGCGATACCCCCAGGCGATGCTGCGCCGCTCCGGACTTTGAGGGGCAGCCGCCCGGAAAAGAGCGATATGTCGATGACGATGACTCAACGGTCGGTGACCTCGACCAGCAGTTCGCTGTTTCCCTTGATGGCAGCCGTGCTCGTGGTTTTCCTGGTCACGGGTGCGGCGCTGCCGGCCCTGCCGCTTCACATTCATGACAGGTTGGGCTACGGCCCCTTCGCGATCGGTCTCGTTTCCGGGGCGCAATTCGTAGCGGCCCTCGTCGCGCGCCTGTGGTCCGGATCGTTCTCGGACCGGCGCGGGCCGAAGCAGGCGGTGGTGGCCGGGCTGGTGATGGGCGCGGCTTCGGGCCTGCTTTATCTTCTGTCGCTCCTCGTCATCGGCAATCCGCTTTGGTCTGCCATGGTACTGCTGGTCGGGCGGGCGCTGCTTGGCGGCGCCGAAAGCTTCGTCATCACCGGCGCGCAAGCCTGGGGCCTGGCGCTCGCCAATCCCGGCGGCACCGGCAAGGTGATCGGCTGGATGGGCACGGCCATGTATTTCGGGCTGGCCGCCGGCGCACCCGTGGGAAGTCTGCTCTTCAATCGCTTCGGCTTTGCAGCCATCGGGGTGGCCACGCTGCTCGTGCCGATGGCAACGATGCTTATCGTCGCTCCGATGCGCGCCGTGCATCCGCAACCGCAGGCCAAGCACGCATTCGCCAGCGTCGCCAAGGCCGTCTGGCTGCCCGGCATCGGCATGTCGTGCGCCAGCCTGGGCTATGGCGCGATGACGGCATTTTCCGTGCTGTATTTCGCCCAGCAGGGTTGGCAGCCGGCCTGGTTGTCCTTCACCGCCTTCGCGGTGGCCCTGATCTTGGCGCGGCTTGCCTTCGGCGGCCTGCCGGACCGCATGGGCGGAGCTCGCGCCGCAATGATCTTTGTGGTGCTGCAAGCCCTTGGCATGGGTTTGATGGGGCTGTCGCCATCCGCCCTGCCCGGCTTCGTTGGAGCAGCATTGACCGGTTTTGGTTATGCCTTTGTCTATCCGGGCCTCGGGATCGAGGCGGTTCGGCGCGCGCCGGTCGAAAGCCGCGGGCTGGCCATGGGTATTTATACCGCCTTCCTCGATCTCGCGCTGGGCATCCTCGCGCCGCTTCTCGGCCTCGTCGCCAACCTTTACGGGCTCGGATCGGTCTTCATCATCAGCGCGCTTCTGGCGCTCTGCACCGTGCCGATCGCGGCACGGCTGCGGTTCTCCGCACCTCAGACCTCACTCCACCTTAAAACGTCTGCCAACCAAGGAGATATCCAATGCTAGCAACAATGCTCTATGGGCCAGGGGATGTCCGCTATGAGGACGTGCCCGAACCCAGGATTGTTGAGCCGACCGATGCGATCATTCGTCTGTCGGCCACCTGCATATGCGGTTCGGATCTGTGGCCTTTCCGCGGCCTCAATGACACAACCTCGCCCCTGGCGATGGGGCATGAGTATTGCGGCATCGTTGAAGAGGTCGGCAGCGCCGTGCGCAGCGTCCGTAGGGGCCAGTTCGTCGTCGGCTCGTTCTGCCTGTCGGACAACACCTGCCCGCATTGCCGCTTCGGCTTCCAGTCGTCCTGCGAGAAGCGGGAGTTCATGACCGGAGCGCAGGCGCCGCTGGCGCGTGTGCCCCTGGCGGACGGCACGCTGGTCGCAACGGCGGAGATACCCTCCGACGACCTGATCCCCAGCCTGCTGGCGACGTCGGACGTGCTTGGCACAGGCTGGTATGCGGCCAGCGCCGCGCGGGTGCAACCTGGCTCGACGGTTGTCGTCGTCGGCGACGGCGCGGTTGGGCTGATGGCGGTGTTGTCGGCAAAGCAGATGGGGGCCGAGCGCATCATCGCGATGAGCCGTCACAAGACACGGCAGGATCTGGCGCTCGAATACGGCGCGACCGACATCATCTCGGAGCGCGGCGACGAGGGCGTGGCGCGGATCAAGGAATTGACCAAGGGCGTCGGCGCCGAATCAGTTCTGGAATGCGTCGGCACCAAGGAATCGATGATGCAGGCCTTGAACAGCACGCGGCCGGGCGGCTCGATCGGCTATGTAGGCGTCCCACACGGCGTCGAGTTCGACGGGCAGCAGTTGTTCTTCGCGCAGAAGAGCCTGCTTGGCGGCCCGGCCCCGGTGCGTCGCTTCCTGCCGGACCTGATGGACCTTGTGCTCGAGCGTCGGATCAACCCCGGCAAGGTGTTCGATCTGGAACTGCCGCTGGCCGATGTCGCCGAAGGCTACCGCGCAATGGACGAACGCCGGGCGATCAAGACCCTGCTTCGGGTCTGACCTGGTTGCAGGACCCGTCCTGCAATGCTGTCAGCCGCCGTAGCAACGCCGCTACGGCGTGGCGCGCAGGTTGCGGCGCGCGCGGCGGCGGCTTGCGGCGCGGGCGGCTCCCGCCACCGGGCCGTTGATTTCTACCACGACGCCTTCGCGCGGCTTGGCGCTGGCAACCTTGTGCAGGCGCTCAAAGGGCAGCAGTTCCTTGACACGGGCATTGAGAGCCGCGACCTCGGCTCGCAGATCCTCGCATTCCTGCCGCTGGACATCCAACTCCATCTGTACGGAGGCCTGCTGCAGGGAAAGCTGCGATAGATCGGCGTTCGCGGTCGAAAGGCTCATCTTGTCGCTTTCGCTCTCCTTCATAAGAGCAGCCAGCCTTTCGTCCGCGACCTGCTTTTCAGCAACGGCGTCGCCCCATTGAGCCTTGAGCTTGGCGGCCTCGGCTGAGGCCGCACTGCTCTCGTTCGAGGCCAGTTCCAGCCTCGATTGCAGGCTCTGGATCTCGGAACGCAAGCCGCTTGTCTCCAGCTGGTTGCGGGCGAGTTCGGCCTGCGTGTCGGCTTCCATCATGGAAGCCGCTTCAGTCATTTCCGCCAGCTTGGTCTGCGCCTGCTCAAGGGATCTCTGCAACCGCAGTTCCTCCTTCTCGCTCTTGCCGAGTGCCGCCAGCAGTTCCGCAAGCCGCGCCACCTCGGTGGTGTGGATCGCCGAAAGCTCGTCCAGCCTGCGGCGCGCTCCGGTTTCGCGCTTGCGCGCCGTGTCGACATCCATCGCCAGGCTGACATGCTTTTCGCGCAGCAGCTTGTTTTCGCGCGCCCGTCTGTTGGCCTCGACCGTCTTGGCCGTCAGCGCCTTGACGATGTCGCCGAACTCGGCCTCGCGCTTGGCGCTTGCATTGGCTGACTTCACGAGTTCCAGCCTTACCGCGGCAAGTGCCTCGCGAAGTGTCTCCCGGTCCTGGACCAAGCTTGCCTCGCGCTGCTTCAGGACCTCGAAGGCGGCTTCGCGCTCGCGCTGCTTCCTGGTCGCGTCGTGGAGCTGTTCGGACAACGCTCCCTCACGCGCGGTCAGGTCGATGGTTGCCAGCTCCAGCTCGTTGGCGCGAAGAACGTCGCCGTGCAGGAGGTTCAGGTAGTCGCGGGTGAGATTGTGCGAATTCGATATATCCGAGAGTTTCGCGTTGATCTCGTCCAGATAGTCCTGCGCATTGTGAAAGAGCCCATCCACCGCGCTCAATGCGGCCAGCCGGCTTTGCGCATGCGGCGTTAGCCGCCGTGCGTTCTCGGCGGGCGTCGTGCCGTCGTCAGCCCGGGGACTGTCCTCAGGCTGCAAGCGCTCATTGTTTGCGGCAAGGTTCTCGTCGGGGACAGGGCCGTCTTGCGGCGGCGACAGATCGTCCAGTTTAAGACACTCGCCGACCGCATCCGCCAACTCGGCTTCGATCTTCTCAAATGCCTTGTCGGAATTCGCGGCACGCTTCATCAGACTCTTGAGGTTCATGACCTAACACCCTTCGCACTCACTCCAAATTCTATACTTAACGATTTGCTAATGTTCCCTTCTACATCCGCTTGTTCCGTTGGGGAAGCCCTTCCCGGCCAAGCTTGGATAGTCATATTGATCGATGCCTCCGACCCAGCGAGAGGATTTTTTTCCCATTGCCGGACTTTGAAGGCGCGTCGCGCGCTGAGCACGGCCCAACAAGTGCGGGGCTTTTTTTGCCCCAGCGTGTCGGAAAGGGTTGGCGCCATCCGTCTTTTGACAAACAAAGGAGAACGCCGTGCGAAAATTGATCATCACCGAATTCATCAGCGTCGACGGCATTGCCGAGGTCGAGAAGCTGCCCAAAGTGACCTGGAACGACGAAATGCAAAGGTTCAAGGAGGACGAGCTTGCCGACAGCGGCGCCATGCTGTTGGGGCGCACGACCTATGAGATCTTTGCCGGCTCATGGCCGAGTGAAACCGGCGATTTTGCCGACCGCTTCAACGCGTTGCCGAAATATGTCGCTTCGACCAGCCTGAAGGCGTTGGACTGGAAGCCGGCGGAATTGCTGAAAGGGTCATTGCCCGACGCAGTCAGAGCGCTGAAGCAAGGCAGTGGCGGCAACATCTACGTGCATGGCAGCCTCAGTGTCGCGCAGGAATTGCTGCGCCACGGCCTGGTCGACCGCGTCAGGCTGCTGAGCTACCCCGGCACTGTCGGTGAGGGCAAGAAGCTGTTTCCTTCCGATATGCCCGTGGCGCTGGAGCCGATCTCGGCCATGACCTTCAGCAATGGCGTGGTGGCGCTGGAATATGCGGCCGGGAAAAAGTGATTAGCCAATCTCCCCACATGTGGGGAGATCAGCAGCTTCCCTCACCCAGCCTTCTTCCCTCGTTCCCCCTTGGCACGCGCCTCGACCACCCGCTCCACCTCGCGCTTCAGCTCGTCCTTGATCTCCTCGGTCTCGGCCATCAGCGTGTCGATCTTCATGAAATCGAGCACGCGGTATTTCGACACTGGCGGGCGGATCAAGATGTCAGGGGGGCGCTGGTTCAATTTGTGGGCGATGATCGACTGCATCATCAGTTGCGTGGCGCCATACATCAGGTCGACAGTGGTCGGGTGCTTGCGCTCGGCCTCGCTCGGCGCGCCGACGACGTCGATGGCAATGATGATGTCGGCGGCGTTTTCGATCAGATCGAACGGCACCGGATTGTAGATGCCGCCGTCGATCAGCACGCGGTCGTCGCGCGTCACCGGGCGGAAGACGGCGGGAATGGCGGCCGAGGCGGCCAGGGCCGAATGCAGGTCGCCATCGTCGAAGACAGCCAGTTTGTGGCCGAAATAGTCGGTCGCCGTTACCTTGAGCGGGATTTTCAGTTCGGCGAAGGTTTCAGGGATCGCTTCAGGCAGGAATGCCTTCAGGATGCGCTCGATGTTGAACTGGCTGACGCGGATGCCGCCTTGCATCGCCTCGGCGATGGTGCCGGGCCGCGAGCGCCACATCCGCGCTGCCACCTCTGCGCGGCGGCCCAGGATCGAACGGGCATAGTCCTTGATCTCCTTGCCGCTCATGCCAGAGGCCATGCCGGCGCCCATGATGGCGCCGATCGAGGAGCCGGCGATGGCCACTGGCTTGATGCCGAGCTCGTCCAGCGCCTCGACGATGTGGATGTGGGCCAGGCCGCGGGCGCCGCCGCCGCCAAAGGCTATGCCGAAAGTGGGCGCCGTCATTTGGCCTCCAGCTTCGGGCCGATGCTCATGATCGCGGGGGCCGGGGTCAGCAGCTTCTTTGCCGCCGCCTTGACCTGGTCGAGCGTCACGCCGTTGATGAGCGCTGCACGGCGCTGCACGTAGTCGATGCCGAGATTGTCGAGCTGCAATTCCACCAGCGTCGATGCAATGGCGCTGGAAGAATCCAGATTGCTGATGGCGTAGGAGCCGACCATGTATTTCTTGGTCGCGTCCAGTTCGACCTCGGTCGGGCCCTCCTCGGCCATCTTCTTGACCACCTCCTTGACGATGGCGAGCGTCTCGGCCGCGCGGTCCGAACGCGTCGCGGTGGTGATGATCAACGCATTGGAATGCTGGTGATCGACCAAGTTGGAATCGACGCTATAGGCAAGGCCACGCTTTTCGCGCACCTCGCCATAGAGGCGCGAGGTGAAGGTGCCGCCACCGAGAATCTGGTTCATCAGCACCGCCGGGAAGAAATCCGGCGCATCGCGTTTCACGCCGGGATAGGCAAACTGCAGTGAGGTCTGCGGCAGGTCGTAATCGACCTCCAGCTGCTGGCCGAGCTTCAGCTCGGTATCGGCAACCGGCCGCAGCAGCTGCTTTTCCGGCAGATCGCCAAACACGTCATCGAGCTTTCGTTTCAACGTCGCGGCGTCGATGTCGCCGACCACCGCGACATGTAGGCCATTGCGGGCGAAATTGGCCTTGTGGAAGGCAGCCAGATCCGCCGCGGTGATGGTGGCGATACTGTCTTTGGTGCCCTGGTCGGGCCGCGAATAGGGATGGTCGCCATAGATGGCGCGCAGCCATTTGGTCTGGGCGACGGTGTTGGGGTCACGCTCGCTGGCGATGATGCCGGACAGGATCTGGGAGCGGATGCGGTCGATGGGCGCCTGGTCGAAGCGCGGCCTGGTGACCGCCAGCCTGAGCAGGTCGAAGGCGGCATCCTTCTGCTCGGCCAGCATGCGCATCGAGCCATAGGTGCCGTCGCGCGCAGCGTCGAAGCCCATTTCGGCGCCGGCATCGTCAAGCCTGGTCTGGAAGGCCTCGCTGTCAAGATCGCCGGCACCCTCGTCGAACAGGCCGGTCATCAGATAGACCAGCCCTTCCCGCCCCGCCGGATCCTGCGTCGAGCCGCCATCGAAGACGAAGCGAATGGCGATGATCGGAATGGAGTGATCCTCGACCAGCCACGCGTTGATGCCCTTTGACGAGGTCACCGGCTGGATGTCCATCGCGCGAGCCGCAAGCGCCGGCAGGATGAGGAAGAGGATCGAGAGGAACAAAGTGGCGAAGGCGCGCAGCGCGGCGTTCCCTTCTCCCCTTGTGGGAGAAGGTGGATCGGTGCGCAGCGCCGAGACGGATGAGGGGTGGGTGACGGATCGCCGTCCTTGCCAAGCTGGAACACCCCTCTTCCGACCTCGCTTCGCTCGGCCACCTTCTCCCACAAGGGGAGAAGAGGGAGCCCGGTTCGGAGAAGGCACGACGCCAAGCAGGTTCGTCATCGAATCAATTCCCCGCCTGTTGCTGCGGCAAGAGATAGCCGGTGGTCGAACGGTCGAGCAGCAAATAGCGTGCGGCGACCGCCTTGATCTCGTCGGTGGTGACCTTGCGAATGCGGTCCGGCCATTCCTCTATATCCTTGACGTTGCCGCCAGTGGCGAGCTCGGCGCCGTAGAGATTGGCCATCTCGTCCTGCTTGTCGCGGGCGAAGATCATGGCCCTGATGTAGCGAGCCTTGGCCTTCTCCAGTTCGTCGGCGGTGACGCCGTCCTTGACGATGCGGGCGATCTCGGCGTCGACGGCCGCCTCGACGTCGCTCAGCTTGGCGTCACCGCGCGGTGCGCCGTAGACGGTGAAATTGGTGGCGTCGAGCATCGTGCCCTGGAAGAAGGCGCCGGCCCCCGATGCGATGCCTTGCTTGACCACGAGCTGCTGGTAAAGCCGGCTGCGGCTGCCGCCGCCAAGGATCTCTCCCAACAGGTCGAGCGCCTCGGCCTCGCCGGGCTTTGCCGTGTGGTAGGACGGAACCACCCATTGCGTCGAAAAGCTCGGCACCGAAACGCGCGCATCGGTGAGCGTCACCGTGCGCTTGGTGTTCTGCTCGGGCTCGACCGGGCGGATGCGCGGCGGCAGGTCCGGGCCGCGCGCGACCTTGCCATAGGTCTTTTCGGCCAGCGCCTTGACCGCGTCCGGCTCGACATCGCCGGCAACGATCAGCACCGCATTGTTGGGCCGGTAGTACTTGTCGTAGAAGGCAACCGCATCGGTGCGGTTCAGCTGCTCCATCTCCTGCATCCAGCCGATCACCGGAATGCGGTAGGGCTGGTTCTGCCAGAGGGTCGCATCGACCTCTTCGTCGAGCACGGCCTCGGGGTTGCTGTCGATTCGCGAGCGGCGCTCTTCCAGGATCACGTCTCGCTCGGTCTTGATGACCTCGTCGGTCAAGATGAGGTTGCGCATGCGGTCGGCCTCGAAGTTCATCATCAGTTCGAGCGCCGAGGGCGTCACCGTCTCGTGGAAGGCGGTGTAGTCATAGGAAGTGAAGGCGTTGTTGGAGCCGCCTATATCCGAAATGGCGCGGTCGAATTCGCCCGCTGCGTGGTTGGTCGTGGCCTTGAACATCAGATGTTCGAAGAAATGCGCGATGCCGGATTTGCCTGCCGGCTCGTCGGCGCTGCCGATCTTGTACCACACCATATGGGTGACGATCGGGGCACGATGATCGGGGATGACCACCACTTCCATGCCGTTGTCGAGCAGGAAGTTCGCCACCTTGCCATCGTCCGCGGCAAGAGCCGGGGCGGCCACGGTCAGTGCGGTGGCGAGCAACGCGCTCCGCAGCCATTCGGCATGAAGTGTCATTGATGGCTCCGGTTTGTTGTCGCGCGACGATAGGCAGGTTAGCCACCGAGGCAAAGTGAATTGTGCGTCATTTTGAAGGCGCCAACCGCTCCGCCCTCACCGAGCCTCGATGAACCGGATCACCGTCTCGCCGTAGTTGCGTTCATCAACCACCGCGAATTCGGGACCAACCTCGAAGGGCGCCGAGGCGGCTTCCTCGACCACGCAGAGCGCGCCGGGCAGCAGCCAGCCGCCTGCCTTGGCCGAACGCAGCGCGCGTTCGCCGAGACCTTTGCCATAGGGCGGATCGGCGAAGATCAGGCCAAAGGCCGCAAGCGTGCCGGCCTCGCCCAAGGCAGTCGCGTCGCGACGAAAGATCTTGGTGCGGCCGGTGAGACCAAAGGCTTCGACATTGGTGCGGATCAAGCCGCGCCCTTCCGCTGATTCTTCGATGAACACGCCATAGGAAGCGCCGCGCGACAGCGCTTCGAGGCCGAGCGCGCCGGTACCGGCGAAGAGGTCGAGCACACGGGCGCCCTCGAGCTTGGCGGCGAAGCGGTGCGCCAACACGTTGAAGACGGCCTCGCGGGCGCGGTCGGTGGTCGGTCGGATGGCATGGTCGCGCGGCGTCGCCAGCGGACGCCCGCGAAATTGGCCGCCGACGATTCTCATTTAAGCCCGGATCTCATTCAAATACGCGTCTCATTCTGGTCCGGCCCTCATCTGGTCCGGGGCCCCTTGGGACCGTTGCGCGGACGCTCGCCGCCCCGACCGCCATCCGGACGCTCGCCGCGCGGCTTGCCGAATGGTTTCGCGCCTCCCGGTTTGCCATAGGCCGGCTTGAACGAGGCCTTGCGCGCCTTGGCGTCAGCCGCCTTGGCAGCATCGGCTTCCGCCCTGCCCTTGCCGATCGGACGCGCACCCGGCGCCATCCAGACATTGGCCTTGCGCTGGCCCGGCGGCTCGATCGGCCGCTGCTCGCGCTCGGGCTTCTTGCCGCCTCGCGGCTTGTCGCCAAAGGCGCCACGAGGTTTGTCGCCGAAGCCTCCGCGCGGCTTGTCGCCGAAATCGCCACGCGGCTTGCCTGAAAACTCGCTTCGCTCGGGCCGTGGGCCGCGGTCGCCAAAGCTCTTTGCCGGCGCTGCGCCTCTTTCGGGGCTGGTCGACAGCTTGCCCAGCGCCTCGTCGCGGCTGCCCTCACGGCGCTTGCGGTTCTTGATCAGACCGCCCTCGCCGATCGGCCGGCGGTCGCCCTCGCGGGTGAATTTCGGCCGTTCGGGCTCCACTTCGCGCTCACGCCGCACCGGCTGGTTGGAGAACGGCTTGGTGATCTCGGCGTCGAAATTGGCGCCGGAATCCTCGATCAGGCGTTCGCCGAGCTGGTCGCGCAAGACGCGGCCCTTGATCTCCAGCACATGGCCTTCGGCGAGGTCGTCGAGCTGGAACGGCCCGTAGGAGATGCGGATCAGCCGCGTCACGTCGAGGCCGAGCGAACCAAGGATGTTCTTCACTTCCCGATTCTTGCCTTCGCGCAGGCCGATCGTCAGCCAGGCGTTGGTGCCTTGCTCACGGTCGAGCGTCGCCTCGATGGCACCGTAGAAGACGCCATCGACGGCAATGCCTTCACGCAGGCCCGCAAGCACGCTTTCCTCAACCTTGCCATGAACGCGCACGCGGTAACGGCGCAGCCAGCCAGTGGCAGGCAGTTCGAGCACGCGCGACAGCCCGCCATCATTGGTGAGCAGCAGCAGGCCTTCGGTGTTGATGTCGAGCCGACCGATGGTCATCAGCCGCGGCAATTCGGCCGGCAGCACGTCGAACACGGTCTTGCGTCCCTCGGGGTCGCGGTTGGTGGTGACGACCCCGGCCGGCTTGTGGAACAGGAACAGCCTTGTGCGTTCGATCGGCGGAATTTCCATGCCGTCGAGATGGATAATGTCACCGGGCATGACGTTGAAGGCCGGCGAGATCAAAGTCTGGTTGTTGACCTTGACGCGACCGGCCGCGATCAGATCCTCGGCATCGCGTCGCGAGGCAAGGCCAGCGCGCGCCAGCCGCTTGGCGATACGCTCGCCGGCTTCTTCAGCCTCCACGGCGCGCGGACGCGGCTTGAAGCCGTTGCCAGATGCGCCTTGCGGCCGGTCGCCACCGAAATCGCGCTTGGGACGATCCGCGAAGTCACGCTTGGGACGATCTCCGGCGTCGCGTTGTGCGCGATCACCGAAATCGCGCTTTGGCCGGTCGAAACGCTTTTCGCCTTCGGCGGAAGCTGGCCGATCACCGCGCGGTGCGTAGAGCTTGCGCGGACCTTCGCGCTTCTCATAGGGCTTGCCTTCGGGGCGTGGCCCCTTGCTGAACGGCCGGTCGCCGCTTTTGAAGTCGCGCTTCGGCCGCTCGCCATCGGCCGCCATCGGCCGGTCGCCGCGTGGCGCATAAGGCTTGCGCGGACCTTCGCGCTTTTCGAACGGCTTGCCTTCCGGGCGTGGCCCCTTGCTGAACGGCCGGTCGCCGCTTTTGAGGTCGCGCTTCGGCCGCTCGCCATCAGCCGCCATCGGCCGGTCGCCGCGCGGTGCGTAAGGTTTGCGCGGACCTTCGCGCTTTTCGTAGGGCTTGCCTTCGGGGCGTGGACCCTTGCTGAACGGCCGGTCGCCGCTCTTGAAGTCGCGCTTCGGCCGCTCGCCATTAGCCGCCATCGGCCGGTCGCCGCGCGGTGCGTAAGGTTTGCGCGGACCTTCGCGCTTTTCGTAGGGTTTGCCTTCCGGGCGCGGAGCCTTGCTGAACGGCCTGTCGCCGCTCTTGAAGTCGCGCTTCGGCCGCTCGCCTTCAGCCGCTGCCGGCCGCGCGCCGCGCGGCGAATAGGGTTTCTTGGCCCCGAAGGAAGGCTTGCCGCCTTTGCCGGCGGCGCCATCGCGGCGTGGCCCCGCAGCTCTCGGGCCGCTTTTGCCCGGGCCTTTGTGGCGCGGAGATTTTTTGTCGTGGTCGTCCATGTGGCCTTTGTCCGTTTGCGCTGCTACAGCGTGGCGCATCCTTTGGGCGCGCAACGAACGCTATAGCACTTTGATTTGGCGCATGATCATTTCCGAAAATCTGTTCCGATATTCGGGTTGACGCGCTCCATAACAGGATCACCGCTAAGTGGCGAGGAGATAATCGGAATGGAAACCGCGTGAAGCGGCCGGATTTCATGGTGCTGGCGCTGGAAGAGGCGCAAGCCGCCGCCTTGCGTGGCGAAGTCCCCGTCGGCGCAGTCATCGCCAGCGGCGATACGGTGGTGGCATCCGCCGGCAATCGCACCCGCGAACTTGCCGATCCGACGGCGCATGCCGAAATGCTGGCGATCCGCGCGGCCTGCCAGAAGCTCTCGAGCGAGCGGCTGACCGGGCACGACCTCTATGTGACGCTGGAGCCCTGCGCCATGTGCGCCGGCGCCATTTCCTTCGCCAGGCTGCGCCGGCTCTATTTCGGCGCGGCCGACGAGAAGGGCGGCGCGGTGGTCAACGGCGTGCGCTTCTTCGCTTCACCGACCTGCCACCATACGCCCGATATCTATCCCGGCATGGCCGAGGCCGATGCGGCCTTGCTGCTCAAGGAATTCTTCAGGGAAAGACGTGAACCGTAGAGCCTTCAACTGCGAAGGCGACGCTTCCTACCAGGAAGGCAGCCAGTCGAACAGCCCGCCGCTCTTGCTCTTGGCGGCGGCTTCCTTCTTGAGGCGGCGTTCCTTCTTGTATTCATCCTCGCCGAGTTCGCCCTGTGGCGCGGTGTCGGCAGCTGCGCGATAGGCCAGAGGCGGCTCGCTCAGATATTTGCGGCTGGTGGGATCGCCCTGCTTGCCCTCTGCCGAGCGGCGCTGGATCTCGGCGGCGCGGCCCTTGTCCGAATCCAGCGGCGACCAGCGCGGCGGGTGGCTCGAGGCTGAATCCGCCATTGCCTTCTTTACAGCCGCCGGATCGGTCTGCACATCATCTACGATCTGCGACTGGTAGGCCGGGTCGTCCTGATGCGCGGTGGCGTCGGCACGCAGACGGGCGCGTCGCTGCTCGGGCGATTCGGGCCAATCGGTGCTCGCCGTCTCGATGCTTTCCTGCGGCGCCGGCAGCACTTCCTTTTGCCCTGGCGCGGGCTTCACCAGCTCCGGACGCGGCTTGTAGTCGATCTGTTGCTTGCGCTTCGGCGCGATTGAAAAGGCGCCGGAAAGGTCGCCGGCAAGCTGCTCGCCAGCCGTCTTGTCAGTGCCGTAGGTGGGCGAACCCATGCAGCCGGACAGAGCGAGGCCGGACGCGACAAGCGGCGCCAGCAGCGCAACGCGCACGGAAGTTCTGTCGGTCATGCCAAAAAGTCCCACTATAGACAGCCTCTCGATCGTCACCGGCCAAAGGCCCGGTCCCCATCGTCCACGCTCTTGCGACGGAAATCCGGCGACAATTTGTCTTCCGGAGTTTCGCGTGTTTACCTCAACCACTCGTTAAGGGCAACGCGCGTGCGGTTTTCGCCCACGCGGCGTGGCTTTTGTGCACCGGCCTGTGAGCGCTCACAAACGTCCCAGCGCCTGCAGCTCATGCAACACCGCGGCATCGCGGGCCGAAACGTCGGGGAATTCGCCGTCCTGCCCGACATCGGCCGTATAGCGCCACGAGCGGGCGCATTTGACCAGGCCGCGGTCCTCGGCCTTTTCGACCACGACGGCGACACCCTTGACATCGTCGAGCGCAAAGGCGCCTTCCGGCGCCTTGCCATGGGCGATGACGAGATCGCTGGTGATCGCCATTTCGGCCATGTCGACATCGGCGATCGCGGCTTCGAGCGCGGCATCGTCGAGGGTCACGACGGGCACGGCCTCCAGCGATGAGCCGATGACCTTCTGCGCCCGTGCGATCTCAAGGGCGCCGGTGACGACACGGCGGACCTGCCGCACCTTGCGCCATTTCTCCGCCAGCGTCTCGTTCTTCCAGTTAGCTGGAATCTCAGGGAACTGGTCAAGATGCAGCGAGACTGCATCGGGATGACGGTCGAGCCAGGCTTCTTCCGTGGTGAAGGGCAGCATCGGCGCCAGCCACTTCACCAGGCAGTCGAAGAGGTGGCGCACCACTTGCACCGAGGCCTTGCGCTTCACACTGGAAGGCCCATCGCAATAGAGCGCGTCCTTCCTGATGTCGAAATAGAAGGCCGACAGCTCAATCACCATGAAGTCGAGCAAAGTGCGGGTGATGCGCTTGAACTCGAACGCGTCGTAGCCCGAGCGCACGACCTCATCCAGCTCGGCCAGCCGGTGCAGCATCAGCCGCTCCAGTTCCGGCATCTTTTCCAGCGGCACCTCCTCGCCATCGTCATGGGCGAGCGTGCCCAGCATCCACCGGATGGTGTTGCGGAGCTTGCGGTAGGCGTCGATGTTGGTCTGCAGCACGTTCTTGCCAAGCCGCTGGTCTTCCCAATAGTCAGTCGTCACCACCCACAGCCGGAGGATATCGGCGCCTGATTGCTTTATGACGTCCTGCGGAACGACGGTGTTGCCGAGCGATTTCGACATCTTGCGCCCTTCCTCATCCATGGTGAAGCCATGGGTGACGACGGTCTGGTAAGGCGCCCTGCCCCTGGTGCCGCAGCTTTCGAGCAGCGAGGAGTGGAACCAGCCGCGATGCTGATCGGAGCCTTCGAGATAGACGTCGGCCGGCCATTTGAGATCCGGACGGTCCTCGAGCGTGAAGACATGGGTCGAGCCCGAATCGAACCAGACGTCGAGGATGTCCATGACCTGCTTCCATCTGGAAGCATCGTGGTTGCCGAGGAAACGCTCCTTGGCGCCTTCCGCGAACCAGGCGTCGGCGCCTTCCTGTTCGAAAGCGTCCATGATGCGCTGGTTGACCGCCTCGTCCTTCAGCACATTGCCGTCCTCGTCGGCAAAGACGGCGATGGGCACGCCCCAGGCGCGCTGGCGCGACAGCACCCAGTCCGGGCGCTCCTCGATCATGGCGCGGATGCGGTTCTGGCCAGCGGCCGGCACGAAGCGCGTGTCATCGATGGCCTTCAGCGCCCGGCTGCGCAGTGTCGTGCCGTCGCCAAGGTCCTTGTCCATATAGACAAACCATTGCGGCGTGTTGCGGAAGATGATCGGCTTCTTCGAGCGCCAGGAATGCGGATAGCTGTGCTTCAGCCGGCCGCGCGCGAACAGCGCATTGCGCTTGATCAGTTCGTCGATGACGGCCTGGTTGGCGTTGCCCTTCTTGCCGTTGTCGTCGATGACGCGCGCCGCCCCACCTTCGCGATCCGGACCGAAGCCCGGCGCCTCTTTTGTGAAGAAGCCGGCATCGTCCACAGGGAACGGGATTGCCGTATCGATGCCGCGCGCCTGCAGGTCCGACACCGCGTCCGTCCAGGCGTCAAAATCCTCGCGGCCATGGCTGGGCGCGGTGTGGACGAAGCCAGTGCCGGCATCGTCGGTGACATGCTCGCCGGCAATCATCGGCACCGGATATTCATAGCCGCCGCCAAGCCCTTTGAAGGGGTGCGAAAGCGTAAGACTTTCAAGCTGTTCTGCCGAAATGTTGTGAAGGCGATTCAAGGTGACCTTGGCCTTGGCCGCCGAGTCTTCGGCCAGCGCGTCGGCAAAGATCAGCTTTTCGCCCGGCTGCGGTCCAAAGGCGTTCTCAGCTGCGGTAACCTCGTAGAGCCCATAGGCAACCCGCGGCGAATAGCTGACGGCGCGATTGCCCGGGATGGTCCATGGGGTCGTCGTCCAGATGACGACATGGGCATCCCGCAATTCGGGTGACTTCTGCGACACCGGAAACTTCACCCAGATCGTGTCGCTCTCGTAGTCCTGGTACTCGACCTCGGCTTCGGCCAGCGCGGTGCGTTCGACGACGCTCCACATCACCGGCTTGGAGCCGCGGTAGAGCTGGCCCGACATGGCGAACTTCAACAGCTCGCCGGCGATGCGCGACTCGGCGTGGAAGGCCATCGTCGTATAAGGGTTCTTGAAATCGCCGACGACGCCGAGCCGCTGGAATTCGCCGCCCTGCACCGAGATCCAGTGCGCGGCGAAGTCGCGGCATTCCTTGCGGAATTCGTTGACCGGTACCTCGTCCTTGTTCTTGCCCTTGGCACGATACTGCTCCTCGATCTTCCATTCGATCGGCAGACCGTGACAGTCCCAGCCCGGCACATAGTTGGAGTCGTAGCCGCGCATCTGGAACGAGCGGGTGATGACGTCCTTGAGTATCTTGTTCAGCGCATGGCCGATATGGATGTTGCCGTTGGCGTAGGGCGGGCCGTCATGCAGCACGTATTTTTCGCGGCCGGCGGCCTCCTCGCGCAGCTTGCGATAAAGGTCCATGTCCTGCCAGCGCTTCACCAGCAGCGGCTCTTTCTCCGGCAAGCCGGCGCGCATCGGGAAATCCGTCTGCGGCAGGTAAAGCGTCTTGGAATAGTCGATCGTTTCAACAGTGTCGGTCATTGGTCTGCCATGTGCATTGCCCGGCGGCATCGAGGCTCGGGCGTTGAACTATCATGATTTGGAAAAAGCGCGAGGGGGCGCGCAGAAACTCCCGGCGGCTCCGGCGGCGCTCAGGCCACCCGGAACACCGGGCCTGTAATTCGTATCGCGATCGCGAAAAGGCGCGAAAAGCTGGTCATGCCCGGCTTTTAGCCGAAGCCACGGCAGGAATAAAGCGCGGAATCGCCTACATTGAAAAGTTGAAACGGTAGGTGGTCGAGACGCCGACCGTGAACTGGTCGCGCTCGCCGCGCTCCTTGACCAGGCTGGAATCGGCAGCCGGGCCCATCAGGCGCGCATATTCGCCGAACAGGCTGGCGGTCATCGGCTCCGTCACCTTCCAGGTGATGGCGCCGCCGAGGCCGGTGGATTTCAGGCCGCCGCCGGGATGGTATTCGCTGAGGCCCGAGGCTGCGGCCTCCTTGGCGTTGACGCCGTAGTAGGAGTCGAAATAGCCCGACGAGGCGAACGACACGCGCGGGCCGCCCGAAATACGGACCGTCGGCGTGATATCGTAGAAGGCATCGGCGGCGATGTCGGCGACAAAGCCGTCATGGGCACGGATACCGTGACGCAGTTCGGCGCGGGCGCGCAACCAGTCCGTCGGGTAAAACTCGAAGAAACCGCCCACTTCACCGCCCCAACGCACCGGGTCGAGGCCTTTCAGCTCGTCCTTGCTGCTGCGCGAAAACAGGAACTTTCCGGTCAGGCCGGCGCGCACGCCGCCATCGTCGACCAGCGCCAGCGAAATGTTGTCATTGCGCGAGGTGAAGCGCGCGGCGGGACCGACCTTGCCCAGCGAGATGATCGGCGTGGCGCTGAGCAGAAGACTGTTGGAACCTTCGAATTTCGGCGCGACCATGCCGGTGGCGCCAAGCGTCAGATACCAGTCGCCCGACAGCCATCCGAACGTCCCCTCGCCCGCTTTGGCGGTGGACACGGAGAGCAGCGCCGAGGCGAGAAGCAGCGGAATCGTCCTGACAATACGCATCATCACCCCATACGCGAAACAAAGCGGAGAGAACACCCGGCCGCGCCAGAAGCCATGGCCCGGTTCGGTAAAATTTGACTTAAAATCGGTAACAGTGACGGGCAACGGCCATGCTGTTTTGGCGTTGTGGCCTACTTGAACGCGCCGCCATCGGCTGGAAAGCGGCTTTGCCGGGTGGCCACGATCAGCCGCCTCGGTGACGCAGAACATCGACCAGCAGGGATAGAGCCGGCGAGGTGTGACGCCGGCTTGGGTAATACAGGTGATAGCCCGGAAAGTACGGGCACCAGTCCTCCAGCACCCGGACAAGCCGTCCCTCGGCAATGTGCGGAAGCACCTGGTCCTCAGGCATATAGGCTACTCCCAACCCGTCCAACGCCGAATTCAATCGCATTCCTAGGTTGTTGAAGACCAGTTGGCCGTCGCCCCGCACCTTCACCTCGCGGCCGTCCTTCTCGAGTCCCCAAGGGAACAGCCCACCATAGGTCGGCAGCCGCATGTTGATGCATTTGTGCGCGGTCAGGTCCTGCGGGGATTGCGGGGTCGGGAAGCGCTTGAAATATTTCGGCGAACCGACAACGGCCATGCGGATGTCCGGCCCAATACGGACAGCCACCATATCCTTCGCAACCTGCTCGCCCATGCGGACGCCGGCATCATAGCCCTCGGCGACGATATCCGTCAGGCCGTAGTCGACGATGATCTCAACCTGGACGTCGGGATAGTCCAGCAGGAACCGCTTGAGCGCAGGCTGCAGAACGGAAATCGCCGGGTGCTCACCTGCGGTGATGCGGACCGCTCCGGCCGGTTTCTCGCGCAGCTCGTTCAAGGTGGCCAGTTCTGCCTCGATCTCCTCGAACCTTGGGCTCAACGTGCGCAAAAGGCGATCACCGGCTTCCGTCGGTGCGACGCTGCGTGTGGTCCGCGTCAGAAGCCTGAGCCCGATCCGTTCCTCGAGGTTGCGGACCGTCTGACTGAGAGCCGAAGGCGACACCCCTAGTTTGGCTGCCGCACGGGTGAAGCTGCGTTCCCGGGCGACCATCGCGAATGCGGCAAGGTCGTTGAAATTCTGCATGGCGTATATTTGTTAGTCCAGCTAACAGGCTCATGCGAATTATAGCAGGTTTTCGTATGATGCCACAGGCCCTACCTTCTTCGCAGCAGCAACAAAGAAGGAGAGCAGGCATGGAAACCGAGCGAACGTTCAGGATGGGACGCCGCGGTTTTTTGAGCGCGGCAGGGAGTCTCGCAACGACGCCGCTTCTCCTGGCTGCCGGTTCCCAGGCGTCGGCCCAGGAGCCGGCTCAACCGACAGCCCTCAACAGCGCCGAGGCGCTGAACGGGCGGCGGAAGCTGGCATCGCTGGAAGTCTCCAGCCTCGGCATTGGCGTCCAGAACATGAGCCGGACCTATCAGACAACAATCCCGACCCGCCCCGAGATGATCAACATTATCCGGACCGCGTTCGATCGCGGTGTGACGTTTTTCGACGCCGCCGAGGCCTACGGCCCCCATGAAGTCGAGCGGATCCTTGGCGAGGGTATAGCGCCTTTCCGAGACCGCGTCGTGATCACCTCGAAGTTTGGCTGGAACATCGACCTGGAGACAGGCGAGCGGCGCCCTGGCCTGAACAGCCGCCCGGACCACATCAAGCTGGCGGTCGACGGCATGCTCAAGCGCCTGGGTACCGATCGCGTTGATCTGCTTTACCAACATCGGGTCGACCCGGACGTGCCGATCGAGGACGTTGCCGGCGCCGTGAAGGGTCTTATGGACCAGGGCAAGGTTCTGCACTGGGGGCTGTCCGAGATGGGACTGGGCACACTCCGCCGCGCCCACGCCGCGCTGCCGGTCACCGCCGTCCAAAGTGAGTACTCCATGCTATGGCGCGGGCCCGAGAGCGAAGTGCTTCCGGTGTGCGCGGAACTTGGCATCGGCTTTGTCCCATGGAGCCCGCTCGGCGTGAGCTTCCTGACCGGCGCCATCGATGCCAGAACCCGGTTCGCCGACGGAGATATTCGCAAGGTCGAGGGCCGATTCTCAGCGGAGAATCTGCCGCACAATCTGGCGCTGGTCGAGATGATCAAAAGCTGGGCCAGGCGTAAGCAAGCTACCGCCGCGCAGATCGCGCTCGCCTGGCTGATGGCGCAGAAGCCATGGATCGTTCCCATACCTGGGACGACCCAGATGCCCCATCTGCTCGAAAACATAGGCGCCGATACAATCCGGTTCACGCCGGAGGAACTTACGGAACTCAACGCCGCGGTCGGCGCAATCCAGGTTCAGGGCGCGCGCCTGCCCGACGCCGTGCTGGTCTACTCCGGCGTCGAAGCGCCGGAAAAGAGCTGAGCCGGTATTTCCACACGCCATTGCACAGGAGTTCGTTATGAAAATCAGAACGCTCGGAGACCTGCAGGTATCCGCCCTCGGCCTGGGTTGCATGAGCATGACCTCCGCGTACGGGCCGCCAGCCGACAAGTCGGAAATGGTCGGGCTGATCCGTCTCGCGCATGAGCGGGGCGTGACACTGTTCGACACCGCCGAGGCGTATGGGCCTTTCGCCAATGAGGAGCTCCTTGGCGAGGCCCTCGCGCCGATCCGCGATCAAGTCGTCATTGCCACCAAATTCGGGTTTGATATCGACCTTGAGACCCGTGCCCGTAGCGGCGGCACCAACAGCCGCCCCGAGCACATCAAGCGTGTCGCGGACGCGAGCCTCAAGCGTCTGAAAACCGATCGTATAGACCTGTTCTACCAGCATAGGGTCGATCCGAACGTTCCGATCGAGGACGTCGCCGGCGCCATCAAGGACCTGATCGCCCAGGGTAAGGTCAGCCATTGGGGGCTTTCGGAGGCGGGCGTCCAAACCATCCGCCGCGCGCACGCCGTCCAGCCGGTTACCGCGGTGCAAAACGAGTACTCGCTGTTCTACCGTGGCGTCGAAGCCGAATTGTTGCCGGTCTGTGAAGAGCTCGGCATCGGTTTCGTGCCGTTCAGCCCATTGGGCGCGGGGTTCCTGACTGGCAAGATCGACGAGAATACCAAATTCGACCCGACCGATTTCCGTAACAATGTGCCTCGCTTCTCGCCGGAGGCGCGCAAGGCCAACATGGCTCTGGTCGATGTCGTGAGGGGTGTGTCCGAGCGCAAAGGCGCGACACCTGCCCAGGTCGCGCTGGCCTGGCTGCTCGCCCAGCAGCCCTGGATCGTACCGATTCCGGGCACCACCAAACGTCACCGCCTTGAGGACAACCTTGGCGCGATCGACGTGACGCTGACCCTTCAAGATCTGCAGGAGCTCGCCGACGCCTTGGCGGAGATCGACGTCCAAGGCGAACGCCTGCCCGAAGCAGCGCTCAAGATGACCGGGCTCTGATCGGGATCTGCATCATGACCGATGATCAAAAGCCAACCAGGCGCAAGATTCTGATGTCATCCTTGTTGCTTCCGCTCGCGGCGGGGAGTGCATCGGTCGCGCAAACCGAAGCCGCACCTGGCCCGGACGGCAAGTCGTTGGTGGCGTTCTTTTCGCGGAGTGGCAATACCCGCGTCATCGCCGGCCAGCTCAGCCGGACGCTGCCGGCCGATCTCTTCGAAATCGTGCCGGCAACACCTTACCCGGCTGACTACTTCGAAACCGTCGAGCAAGCGCGGCAAGAGCGCGACCGCGGCGACCGGCCGCCGCTCAAAGCCCTGATTGCGAGCACCGCATCCTATGCGCGCGTGTTCCTGGGGTTCCCCATCTGGGGTGAAACCGCTCCGCCCGTAATCCGCTCTTTCCTCACCGCCCACGACCTGGCGGACAAGACGATCATTCCGTTCATCACGCATGGCGGCTTTGGCCTCGGCAACAGCCAGGCCGTTCTGGCCACCCACGCCCCTCAAGCGCGCCTGGAAGAAGGGTTTTCGATGCAGGCTCCGCAAGAGCGGCAGACCATCGAGCGTGTCGCTGGATGGCTGGAGACCCTGAAGTTCCGATAGCGGGCTACTTGCTGGACGGTCAAGGTCGTTGGCGCTAACCTTCGGAATGCGGCATGAAACGCGGCGAACTTCAGAGGAGATGCGGCTATGACCCTGCACGGTGACACCCTGAAGGACGCGATCGGCCGGACACGAGACAAATGGGGGTGGTTCGTCGCGCTCGGCGTGCTGCTGCTCATTTTCGGCGGCATTGCCTTCGGCAATCTGTTCATCGCCACCGTCGCTTCGGTCTATGTCGTGGGATGGCTGATGCTGATGGCCGGCATCATCGAGATCGTGCATGCCTTCGGCGTGAAGAGCTGGAGCCGCTTCTTCTATTGGCTCCTCAGCGGCCTGCTCTATGCGGTTGCCGGCTTCTTCGCGTTCGACAATCCGCTGCTGGCATCGACGGTGCTGACCTTGCTGCTGGCGGTGGCGCTGGTCGCTTCGGGCGCGCTCAGGGCCTGGGTTGGTTACAGCCACCGGCCTGAAAATGGCTGGGGCTGGGTCGTCGCGGCCGGCCTGATCAGCGTGCTGGCGGGCCTGACGATCGCCATAGGCTGGCCGGTCAATAGCCTGTGGGTGCTAGGCCTGTTCCTGGCCATCGACCTGATCTTCCAGGGCTGGAGCTTCATCGCTCTCGGACTGGCCCTGAAGAGGTAAGCGGCCGGAAGCTCAAAAAGCGATCGCGCTGTCCAGGTCTGAAAGTGGCCTGACGCCGGCCAGCAGCGCGCGTGCCTCCGTCTCGTCGCGCTTGATTTGCGCCACCAGCGCATCGAGCCCGTCGAACTTCACCTCGGGGCGCAAAAAGCCGAAGAACGAGACCTCGCAGATCTCGCCATAGAGATCGCCGGAAAAGTCGAAGACGAAGGTTTCGAGCAACGGCGCGCCATTGTCGTCGACAGTCGGGCGGCGACCGAAGCTGGCCACACCGTCATAAAGCGTGCCATCGGCACGGCGGAAGCGGACGGCATAAATCCCTTCCTTCAGAGTCGCTTCCGTAGAAAGCCTCATGTTGGCTGTCGGGAAGCCGAGCGTGCGGCCGAGCTGCTGGCCGCCGATGACTTCGCTTTCGACGGTGAAGCGGTAGCCGAGCAGGCCGGCGGCCTCGGCGACTTCGCCCTCGCACAACAATGCGCGGATGCGGCTCGACGACACCACCTCGGCGCCTTCGTCGCGAAAGGCGTCGACCAGGGTGACGCCAAAACCGTGGCGCTCGCCTGCCGCCATCAGAAAGGCTGGGCCGCCTTGCCGGTCCTTGCCGAAGTGGAAATCGAAGCCGGTGACGGAATGGGTGATGCCGAGGTTCGTCTCCAGCACATCGGTGACGAAAGCCTCGGCCGACAGGCCGGCAAAGGCGCGCGTGAACGGCTGTTCGACGAGCGCTGCAAAGCCCAGATGCGACAACAGCCGCGCCTTCATCGGCGGCGGCGTCAGCACGAACAGCGGCATGTCGGGCCTGAACACCTTACGTGGATGCGGCTCGAAGCTCAGCACCAGCGCCGGCACGCCGCGTCGCCTGGCTTCGGCAAGCGCGCGGTCGAGCACGGCCTGGTGGCCGCGGTGAACGCCGTCGAAATTGCCGATCGCCACCACGCCGCCACGCAAATGCGCAGGCAGCGGCGCCGTCGCGGAAATATGTTCGAAGGCTGCGCTCATGGAAGCGACCCTACCGCAGTCTCGGAATGACGGCGACCGGCCGGTAGCCGTGCTTTTGCAGAAAGGCTGCAAGCCTGGCGGGGTCCAGCTGCATGGCATCGCCATAGTCGCGCGCATGAATGCCGCCCGACACGTAAAGCACGTCTATGCCATTGTCGGTGGCGCCCTTGATGTCGGTCATCATGCCGTCGCCGATGGCCAGCACCTCGGAGCGCTCGACGTCGCGGCCGAGAAGCAAGGCGACCTCTCGCATTGCTGCATCATAAACCGGCGCATAGGGCTTTCCGGCAATCAGCGTGCGGCCGCCGAGTTGGGCATAGTCGCGGGCCAAGGCCCCGGCGCACCAGATCATGCGCTCGCCGCGCTCCACCACGATGTCAGGGTTGGCGCAGATGAAAGGCAGGTTCCTGGCCCGCAGCCGGCGCAGCAGTTCGGCGTAATCCTCAGGTGTTTCCACCTCGTCGTCGAACAGGCCTGTGCAGACGACCCCGGAGGCCTCGAACTCCTCGACGAGCTCGATATCGAGACCGTCATAGAGGGTAAAATCGCGGTCGGCGCCGATGTGGAAGATTTTTCGCGGGCCTTCGGCGATGAGGTCGCGGGTTACATCGCCTGATGTGACGACACGGTCGAAGGCGGCGCTGGGGACGCCGATCGCATTCATCTGCGCCACCACATCGGCATTGCGGCGCGGTGAATTGGTGATCAGGACAACCGGGAGCTTGGCCGCACGCGCGGCGGCAAGCGCCTCGGCAGCCGCCGGGAAATGCCATTCGCCATTGTGGATCACGCCCCAGACATCGCACAGGATGGCCGAGTAGGCTCCCGACAAATCCGCGAGCGAGCCGATGATGTCAGGCGAATCCGCCATGCCGTTTTCCTGATGTGACAATCGTTGCGAAAGCTGCAGCCGACGGTCCGCCGCAACCGGCCCCGCATTAACCGAAGCGTTTCATCCTGTCACCAGCTTTCGGCGTTTTCGACGCGGTCGAGCCATGGGCTGATGGCGGTTGCAACACCCAGCAAGCGCACTTCCCGGAAGCTTCAGTCGATAGAAAAATGTCGCATTGCCGATCACGAGGGCCGAGTGGTTAACGAGCCTTGAAAAGATGGGCCGATCTTGGACGTATTTCAGCAACCTGAATTTTAACGATTTGTGGGCATTTTCGCGCCGATATTCGACATTTTGGTCCTGGCAGGGGTGCTGAAGGCATGATCCGCAGATTTCTGAGTGACAGACGCGGCAATTATGCCTTGATGACAGTGATCGCCATGGTGCCCTTGATGGGCGCCCTGGCGATCTCCATCGACTACACCGAGTTAATCCGCCAGCGCCAGGACACGCTGAACGCGCTCGATGCCGCGGGCATCGCCACCGCCCAGCAGATTGTTTCCGGCGCGACTGACGATGCGGCCAAGGCCTATGCCAAGAATTTCTTCGAAGCGAATCTCGGCCACGTCCAACCGGCCAATACAGCGCTGACCGTGACGCTTCCCAAAGACAACACCGGCGGCGGCACGCTGGTTCTGCAAGCCGCCCTGACGTACAAGCCGTACTTCGTGCCGGTTGCGGCCATGCTGCTTGGCAAGTCGTCCGGCAACACCAACGTCGATTTCACCGCCAGATCAGAGATCCGCCTCAAGAACTCGCTGGAAGTGGCGCTGGTGCTCGACAATTCCGGCTCGATGACCGAACTGGGACACGGCTCGAGCCAGGTGCGGTTCGACCTGTTGAAGAGTGCGGCCAAGCAGTTGGTTGACCAGCTTGCCGGCCAGGCGCAGCTGATGAAACAGGTCTCCAAGCCGGTCCAGTTCAGCTTGGTGCCGTTCGCCGCTTCGGTCAATGTCGGCCCGACGAACGCCGATGCCACGTGGATGGACACGACGGGCGTGTCGCCTCTCGACCAGGAGAACCTCGATTGGTCGACGCTCACTTCGTCCGCCCTCCCAAACCAGTACGCGGTGAAGTCCGGCAACTACTATTACGCGAAGGGCTCGGCCTGGGATGCGACGCAGCTGAACCAGGTGCTGACGCGTTTTTCGCTCTACAAATGGATGAAGCGCATTTCGTCGTGCACAAAAAACTCGAGTAACGTCTGCACGTCCAACATAGTCTACGCACCGATCGCGACCTGGGGCGGCTGCGTCGAATCCCGTCCCTATCCTTACAATATACAGGACATGGCTGCTTCGACCACGACGCCGGCGACCATGTTCGTGCCGATGTTCGCACCTGACGAAACCGACAATGTAGACACCAATTCACGGCCGGCGAACAACAACTGGCACCTCGATGCGACAGTAAGTAATGCAACCGACTCGGCTCGTCAGAAATACATGCCGAAGTATTTCACTCCCGGTACCAAGGTGACGCCGGCCTACGGCTCCAATGCCGGCCCGAACGCTAGCTGCAGCACCACCGCGATCACGCCTTTGACCGACGTATCGGTCGCCGTCGGCCAAACGGCGGTCAAGACAGCCATCGACGCCATGGTCGATGTTGGCGCCACCAATGTTCCGGAAGGCATGGCCTGGGGTTGGCGGACCCTTTCCAACGCCGCACCCTTCAGCGAAGGCCGGCCGGAATCCGAAAAGGGCAACGACAAGGTGTTGATCGTGCTGACCGACGGCGCCAATACCTACTACACGCCCACGTCGGTAACGGCGCAGTCTTACTCGGGCACCAACTACCTGCAGGGCGGCAACGACCTCGCCGGCAGCAAGGCCATCTATTCGTCTCTCGGATATCTCGCCTATCCCAGCCAGACCAAGCCATTCAACAGCACCTATACCTATGGTCGCCCGTTCCTCGGCACCAGCAGCAGCGTCAATAAGACCGACTATTCGAATGCCAATTACACGAAGGCGATGAACGAGCACTTCGCCACGCTTTGCAGCAATGCGAAGACGGCCGGCATGATCGTCATGACGATCGCGTTGGACCTCGACTCCACCAAAACGACCGAAGCGGCACAGATGGCCGCCTTGAAGACCTGCTCGTCGGATTCGCGCTTCCGCAAGGATTCCACTGGCAAGCCGCTCAAGCTGTTCTGGAACTCGACCGGTGCCACGCTGTCGGACGATTTCAAGGAAATCGGCAACGAATTGTCCAACCTGCGCATCGTCAGCTGATCTGCACAATCTTCGAGACGATACGCCCCACCTGTGGCGCGAATATCGTTTTTGACTTCACTCACTCTGCGACGGCACCTTTGGTTAGCGCTTGGTGAAGCGCTGGCAGCGCAATCGAGCGGTTTCCCAAACCCGTCCTTCAGCGTTTTATGAAAGTGTGGCGGCATTGGAGAATCCGCAGGCGGGGCCGCTTACATCACATGCGCAAATTCTGGCGTGACTTCTGGCGTGACCGGCGCGGCAATTATGCTCTCATGACCGTTCTGGCCATGGTGCCGCTGATGGGCGGCGTGGCGATGGCCGTCGACTTCAGCGGCATGGTCAGCGAGAAGCAGAGAGTGGTCAACGCGCTCGACGCCGCCAACTTCGCCACCGCCCGCCGTCTGGTGGAAGGCGCCACAGACGACCAGTTGCGGGCCTATGCGCTCGACTTCTTCAAGGCAAATCTCAACAGCGTCGATCCCGCCAACACGACGCTCGACGTCACGCTGCCCAGCAGCACGACCGGCGGCGGCATCGTCAAGCTTTGCGCCAGCCTGGTCTACAAGCCCTATTTCCTGCCGGCAGCGTCGATGTTGATCGGCAAGACGTCAGGTGACATCGATTACTCCGTGTGCTCGCAGGTGCGATTGAAGAACACGCTGGAAGTGGCCATGGTGCTCGACAATTCGGGCTCGATGTCGACACCCGGCACCGGCTCCGGACAAAAGCGCATCGACCTGCTCAAACAGGCCGCAAAGCAGCTGGTCGACACGCTCGCCTCGCAGGCGGCGATGATCAAGCAGATCGACAAGCCGGTCCAGTTCAGCCTGGTGCCGTTCGCCGCATCGGTCAATGTCGGCGCCAGCAACGACAACGCGTCATGGATCGATGCCTATGGGCTGTCGCCTGTCCACAACGAGAATTTCGACTGGTCGACGCTGAACGCCGCTGACAAATATGCCCAGAAGATCGGTGGCATCTGGTACAAGAAAGGGACTGGCTGGGATGAGCAGGAGGGGCAGATGCTGACCCGCTTCTCGCTTTACCGCGACATGAAGGTGGTCACCAGCCACGAGCGCATCGTCGGCAGCAAGCGTGTCGTGTGCGACGAATACCGCTCCAACCACACCTGCAGGCGCAGCCACGACGAATACGATTACAACGACACATACGGCCCGTTCGCCAGCTGGCAAGGCTGTGTCGAGGTGCGACCCTACCCTTACAATGTCGACGACACGCCGGCGTCCGGCGGCCCAAACAACACCGGCACCAGCGTCGGCGACCCCGCGACCATGTTCGTGCCGATGTTTGCGCCAGACGAGCCAGGCAACCACTGGTATCTGACCCAGGATCCGGATGAGCCGAAGCCGGTGACCTATGGCGCGGTCAACAGCTGGTGGAACGACGATCCGTCGAGCACCACCGGCAAGACCAGGCAGTCCAACATGGCCAAGTATTTCCAGCCACGGCCGATCAATGCGCCGGTGCTATCGACAGGCGCCGGGCCTAACTACAGCTGCACCACGACGCCGATCACGCCGCTGACCGACGTCACCAACGCCGACGGTCTGGCAAAGATCAAGGCCGCGATCGATCTGATGGCGCCCAGCGGCAACACCAATGTGCCGGAAGGCATGGCCTGGGGCTGGCGCACCGTCTCCAGCACCGAGCCCTTCACCGAGGGACGGCCGGAGACCGAGCGCGGCAACGACAAGGTGGTCATCGTGCTGACCGACGGCGAGAACACCTATTCGACGGTGAGCTCCGACCCGGCCGGCAACAAGTCGACCTATGCCGGCTATGGCTATACCGGCGTCGGCTACAACGGCACCTCGGTCACCCGCCTGTTCGGCGGCACGTCGAGCGCCATCGGGCAGTTCAACTATTCTTCGAGCAACTACACCGCCGCGCTCAACGAGCAGATGGCGACTTTGTGCAACAACGCCAAGGCCGCCAACATCATGGTGATGACGGTGGCGCTCGACATGTCGACGACCGACGCCGGCGACAAGAGCGCGATGGACGCGCTGAAGACGTGTTCGTCGGACTCGCGCTTCCGCAAGGATCCGACCGACCCGACCAAGCCTGCAAAACTGTTCTGGAATGCAACGGGCGCCACGCTGTCGGACAATTTCAAGGAAATCGCCAACGAACTGTCGAACCTGCGCGTGGTGAGTTGAGGCGCGTTCGCCGGTTTTGGACACTGGCGTAACGGTCGGCGCCGCCAAGCCCTTGCGCGCCAGTGTCCGGCGAGGCAAAGGTCAAGCGTTTCCCGGAGACACACATGCCCGAAACCGCCAATCATCTCGCCTTCGCGCTTGTCTGCCTCGGCATGGTGCTGACGCCCGGGCCGAACATGATCTACCTGATCTCGCGTTCGCTGTCGCAAGGACCGAAGGCCGGGCTGATCTCGCTCGGCGGCGTGGCGGTCGGCTTTCTGTTCTACGTCGTATCGGCTGCGCTGGGCATCACCGCGCTGCTGCTTGCCGTGCCGTTCGCCTATGACGCGCTGCGCATCGCTGGCGCGCTCTATCTGTTTTGGCTCGCCTGGCAGGCGGTGCGGCCCGGTGGACGCTCGCCGTTCCAGGTGCGCGAACTGCCGAAGGACAGGCCGCGCAAGCTGTTCGCCATGGGCCTGATGACCAATCTGCTCAACCCCAAGGTGGCGGTGCTCTATCTGTCGCTGCTGCCGCAGTTCATCTCGCTGGGCAAAGGCCACGTGCTGTCGCAGCTTCTGGTGCTCGGCGCTACGCAGATTTCGATCAGCCTGACCGTCAATGCCATCATCGCGGTGACGGCCGGTTCAATCGCCACCTTCCTCGCCGGACGGCCGCTATGGATGGTCATCCAGCGCTGGATGATGGGCACGGTGCTCGCCGCGCTGGCGCTCAAAATGGCAACCGACGCACAACGCTGATCGGACGCAGAGCGCCGAGACTACATCGGCCGCCGTATCTGCTGGGCGCGCGCCGGCTCCACCACCTTGCGGTAGAGGTGCCAGGTGGCATGGCCAAGCACCGGCATGACCACGGCGAGCCCGGCAAACAGCGGGATCGAGCCTATCACCAGAAGCACGGCGACCAGGAGCCCCCACAGCAGCATCTCCAGCGGATTTGCCATCACCGCGCGCGCCGAGGTTTCGATGGCCGCTACTGCGCCGACGTCGCGGTCGAGCAGCAGCGGAAATGCAACCACAGTCGTCGCCAGCACGATCACGGCAAAGATGAAACCGGCGGCATTGCCGAACAGGATCAGCGCCCAGCCCTTGCTGGTCGTCAGCACCTCGCTCAGAAATCCGACGATCGAAGCCGGCGGCTGATCGCCGAACAGGCTGGTGTAGATCGACTGTGCGGTGAACATCCACAACAGGAACAGCACCAGCAGCATGACGCCGATCACCGCGATCGACGGCAATGCCGGCGAGCGGCGCACGTCAAGCGCGTGACGCCAGGACGTGTCCATGCCGCGTTCGCGCCGGCGGCTGATCTCGTAGAGGCCGATCGCTGCGAACGGGCCGACCAGGGCGAAGCCCGACATCAGCGGATAGATGAGCTGGAAAGCGTTGGAGCCAGAGGTCCACCGCGTCAGGATCAGGCCGACGACGGGATAAATCAGGCAGAGGAACACGTAGTGCGACGGCTTGGCCCAGAAATCGTCGAGACCGAGCTTGAGCGCATCCCAGAGGTCCGCGGTGGTGATACGACGCACCGTGGGCTGCACATGCAGTCCGTGCGCGTCCGCCATGACATGAAAGCTGGCCATACCCTTCCTCCCGTGTGTCGGGGGCGGTCATCGCCTGGATGGCCGCCCGCAGCTGCCACTTCAAGAACGCCGGCATCATAGCCGACATCGAGGGAAAAGTCGCCGCATCACGCGATCTTCATCGACACTGGGAAATCAGCGCGCGCTCCTATGCCGGCGCGTCGAAGACCGCTTCGATGTGGTCGCGATCCGGATTGACCACGAAGGCGGCATAGTAATGCGGGCCATAGTCAGGGCGCAGGTCCGGCGCGCCCGAGCGCGCTTCCAATTAACCTGGAGCAATCGGCACAATCTCCAACACTTCGATTTTTTCTGCGCGCCCTGCCCGGCAAAAGCCATGATCGCCGCTAAGTCAGGCAGGCATGACACGGATCGGCACCACCAATCATCCGCTCACGCAAACCCGCTCTGGCGCAATGCGTGCAAAACCAAACAGGCGCTTGCTGCTGATCGGCCTTGCAGCCATGGCCGGGCTCGCCGCTTGCAGCACGGTCTCGGTGCCGACCGGGCAAGGCGCCGGTGTCTCGTCCTCCGCCACCGCGACGCTGGCCGGCATCCGCGCCTCGTCCGGGCTGCCGGCGCTGGCGCCGGACGCACAGCTTGAGCAGGCCGCTCTCCAGCAGGCAGGCTATATGGCCTCGCGCGAACGCATGAGCCACACGACAGGCTGGGGCAAGGATTTCGCGTCGCGGATGAAGGACAATGGCGTGCGGGGCGCCGCCGCCGAGAACATCGCCGAGGGCCGGTTCGACCAGCAGAAACTGTTCGACATCTGGATGCATTCGGCCGGCCACCGCCGCAACATGCTCGATCCGGATTTCAGCCGGTTCGGCCTTGCCTATGTGCGCGACGGGCGCGACGGCGCGGTCCGGTACTGGAGCCTGGTGCTCGGAAGATAGGGGCCAGCCGGGCGCTCAACGGTTGCGCGCGATGAGTTCGCGGATATCCCCGGCCGACAGCGGTTTGCTGAAATAGTTACCCTGCATTTCGTCGCAATTGTTGTTGCGCAGGAAGGTGACCTGGTCTTCCGTTTCGACGCCTTCGGCAAGCACCCTCAGATTCAGCTTTTGACCCAATGAGATGACGGCACTGGTAACCGCCTGATCGTTCTCGTCCGTCGCGAGGTCGTCGATAAAGGACTTGTCGATCTTCAGCCTCTGTACCGGAAAGGTCTTGAGCGCGCTGAGGCTGGAATAGCCGGTTCCGAAATCGTCGATCGAGATCTGCACGCCGAGCTTTTGCAGTCCGTTCATCGTTGCAACCGCCAACTCGAAATCCTGCATGATCAGGCTTTCGGTCACTTCGAGCTCGAGATACCTGGCTTCCAGGCCGCTTTCCTTCAATGCGTTGACGACGCGGTCGATCAGGTTCTTCTCCCTGAACTGCCGGGCCGACACGTTGACGCAGACGGTGACGGGCGCCAGACCGGCGCGCTGCCAGGCTTTGTTTTGCCGGCAGGCTTCGTGCAGGATCCAGTCGCCGATCGGCACGATCAGCCCGGTCTCCTCGGCGGTCGGGATGAACATCATCGGCGACACCACGCCTCGCGCCGGGTGGTTCCAGCGTACCAACGCTTCGACGGCCAGGACCTGACCCGACCGCAGATCGACCTGCGGCTGGTAGAGCAGCACGAACTCCGAACGGGCGAGCGCGTTTCGCAATTCCTCCTGAAGCAGGAATTTTTCATGTGCGCTTGAGTTGAACTCAGGGGCATAGAACTGGAAATTGTCGCGACCGAATTCCTTGGCGCGATACATGGCGGCATCGGCATTGGCCAACAGCCTATCCGGGCTCGTCCCGTCCTTCGGGTAATTTGCGATGCCGATGCTGGCCGTTAATCGCAGGCGATGCTCGGCGACAGAAACGGGCTCGGCAATCGCATCCCTGATCGTCTGCAAGGTTTCCGAGATGACATCGACATTGGCGGGTTGATCGAACAGGACGATGACGAATTCATCGCTGCCAAGCCGCACGACGGTGTCGGTCGCCTTCACGCATCCAACCAAGCGGCTCGCGACAGTCTTCAGGAGTTCGTCGCCGGCATTGTGGCCCAACGTATCGTTCACCAGTTTGAAGTTGTCGAGATCGATGAAAACCACCGTCACCCAGCGATTGTATCGCTGCGCGTAGAGGACGGCCTGGGAAAGCCGATCCTCCAGCAAAGCGCGATTGGGCAGCCCGGTCAGCGCGTCATGGTTGGCCATGAAGTGGATCTGGTCTTCAGCCCGTTTGCGCTCGATCGCGATACCGGCAATGTGGGTGGTGAATTCGATCAGGCGAGTCTCGGTCTCGGTCGGCTCGCGCACGCTCATCGAATACATGGCAAAGACGCCCAGCACGACGCCCTGATGCGACAGGATCGGGGTCGACCAGCACGAACGGTAGCCATAGGGCGCCGCGAGGTCGCGGTAATCCTCCCAGAGCGGATCCTGCAGGATGTCGGTGACGACAACCGGTTCGCGCCGGTAGGCGGCGGTTCCGCACGACCCTGTCTTGGGGCCGATGGCAGATCCATCGATGGCGCTCATATAGGCTTTGGCCAGGCTCGGCGCCGCACCGTGCCGCAAATGCATGCCATCCTTGTCGAGCAGCAGGACCGAACCGAAAATCCCCTTCAACTGTGACTCGACCAGGTGCATGAGGCTGTCGAGCACGTTCTCGAGCGGGGCGCTCGTCGCAATCATCTCCAGGATGTTTGCCTGTCCGCTGCGCAGGACATCCGCCCGCTTGCGGGCCGTGATGTCGCGGGCAATGCCAACCAGACCGAAAATCTCGTTTTGAGCATTGCGCAACGGCACCTTGGTCGACGAGAACCATTTTACGGTGCCCGACGCATCGACGACAAACTCCTCCGCATCGATCAAAGGTTGTCCGCTTTCGAGCACCGACTGTTCGACTTGCCGAAACTTCTGCGCAACCTCAGGGGGATGGATATCGAAATCGGTCAAGCCGATCATGTCGGCGGTCTTGTCGCGGCCACTGTCATTCGCAAGTGCGCTGTTGACGACGATGAAGCGGCTTTGCGTATCCTTGACCCAGAGATAATTGGGCACCCAGTCTATCAGTGCCTGCAACGAGAGGCGTTCGTCGACAATCTGTCGATTGGCGATGAGATCGGTAATGTCCTCGTGCGTGGCCACCCAACTGCCGTCGGACATCGGCTGATTGTAAATCTGGATGGTCCGGCCGTCGGCGAGTTTGGCGGTCCAGGTCCTCGGCGCCTTGCCCGAATTGACCGATCTCGTCATCGCCAGATAGGCGTCTGTGGTCAGCGCTGCCGTGCCGGCGGCACTGCGGCGCTCAACGATTTCGCTCAGCGTCAGGCCAGGCCGCAACTGCTCGGGTGCGAGGCAGTAGATTTCCGCATAACGGCGATTGCTCAGGATCAGCCGCTCATCGCGGTCGAAAAAGCAGATGCCTTGCGAAACGTTCTCGATCACCGTCTCGAAGCGCAGCGCCTGTCCTTCAAGTGCGGTGATCGTCGCCCGCAGTTCATGCTCCAGCGACCCATAGGAAACGCCGGCCAGCTTTGCCAACGCAGCCAAGCCGACAGACTGGGTCGTTTCGGGGGATTTCCTGGATGATTTCGTAACCAAACAGACCTTCTCCCAGCTGGGTCTGAAAGAACGCAAAAATCATTTATGGGCCATGCGACAGTCTGTTGATAGTGTTACTTATGTACTAACAGCATATAAACCGAACCGAAATCAGAGGTGAAGGGTCCTGGTTACCTTAAATCCAAATGCCGTCCTCAGATCGCTATTGACGCTATAGAATCGACATTCTCCTATGTCTGGAGAATTTTGCGATCATCCCGAGAATCGCCGGACCTTACATATTCGCAGGGTGCGGCCGACAACATCATCTGATGTCGGCAAATCTCGACGCGCGTGTCAATCCATATGTGCCGCAGGCGCCGCGCCGGCGGCCGGGGCCGTCTTCGGCTTGCGCAACAGAAACACAAACGGGATGGCAATCAGCGTCATCATCATCAGTAGTTTGAAGTCGTTGACGTAGGAGATCATCATCGACTGGATGTTGACCATGCGATCCATCTGCGAAAGCGCCATCGGGTCGCCACCTGCCGCCGCCGATGAGAGCGCCCACAGATTTGGGTTGAACGGGTTGATGAAGGCCGAAAGCTCGGTGTGATTGACCTGCGTGTTGCGCACCAGGAGAACCGTCACCACTGACACGCCGATCGAGGAACCCAGATTGCGCACCAGGCTGAACAGGGCTGTGGCGTCGGTGCGGAAGCGCACGTCGAGCGTGGCGAAGGCCACCGTCGACAACGGCACGAACACCATGCCCATGCCGAGCCCCTGGATGACGCCGGAGCTGAGTATCAGCCAATTGTCCATCTGCGGCGTGAAGCCCGCCATCGTGTAGAGAGATTGCGCGGTCAAGAGAAATCCGATGACGACGAGAATCCTGGCGTCGATCTTGCTCATGAGCCGCCCGACAACGAGCATCGAAATCATCGTGCCGACACCGCGCGGCCCCAATACGACACCGATGGTGACGGTCGGATAGCCGAAGATGGTCGACAGCATCGGCGGCAGCAGCGACATCGAGGCCAGGATGAGCACGCCCATGACGAAGATGAAGGCCAGTCCGGTGACGAAGTTGCGATCGAGGAAGATTTTGGGGTCGATGAAAGGACGTTCCGCCGTCACCGTGTGAATGATGAACACCCAGAAGCCGGTGATCGAAAGAGCAAGCTCGATCCAGATTTCGACCGAGGAAAACCAGTCGACCTCGCCGCCGCGGTCGAGCAGCAGCTGCAGCGCGCCGACGCCGAGCGAGATCATGGCGAAACCGAAGAAATCGAAGCTGCGCACCCGCCGGGCAACGACCGGCAGATAGGCGGCCATGCCGAGAAAGGCGATGATGCCGACCGGCAAATTGATGAAGAACACCCAGCGCCAGTTGAAATTCTCGGTCAGCCAGCCGCCGAGCGTCGGGCCCAGGATCGGCCCCAGCATGATGCCGGCGCCCCAGATGGCCATCGCCTGGCCGTGGCGTTCCCTGGGGTTGATGTCGAGCAGGAAGGTCTGCGACAGCGGCACGATGGCCGCGCCGAACACGCCCTGCATCAGCCGGAAGAAAACTATGCTCTCCAGGCTCCAGGCGATGCCGCACAGCATCGAGAACACAGTGAAGCCGACTACCGCCGCCAGGAACAGTTCCTTGCGGCCGAAGCGGTCGGCCAGCCAGCCGGTCACCGGCGTCATGATGGCGGCGGCAACGATGTAGGAGGTCAGCACCCAGTTGATGTTGTCGGGCGAGGCGCCGAGATCGCCGGTCATGGTCGGCAGCGCGACATTGGCGATGGTGGTGTCGAGCGCCTGCATGATGGTCGCCAGCATCAACGCCACGGTGATCAGGCCGCGATGCGGCACTTCCTTGAAAGGTTCTGGCGTGTTCATGATGCGGAACTTCCGGCAGGTAACAAAAACGTGTACACTAGGCTTCCGGGCGGCGAGGCCTTCTCTGGTGAAGAGACCCTCATCGCGGTGGGACGCGATCTATCGATGTGGGGGTTACATCGACCGAAAGTCTCAACACATCAGGCGCTTGCCGCCCGGAAATCCAAAGGACCGAAGGGTCGGTGCCGAGATGGTCAGGTTACGGTCAGGCCACGATGCGGCCCGGTCCAACCCCACCCTCGCGCAACCCGCCATCGGACCAATCCTGTCATCTCATCTCGCCTGAGCGAGCATTCCTGCGCGGCCGTGATCCTGCTTTTCAGGATCACGGTCCATTCACAGTCTATTGTGCCTCACCCGCGGTGGCGTGGCCGAAGATGGCCGGCAACCCGCGGGCAACGCCGGTGTCCACCGTAACCGAGGCGCTCATGCCGGTGCGCAGAGCCATTTTGGCGTCGGCATCGGTGAGCTCCAGGCGCACCGGAATGCGCTGGGTGACCTTGACCCAGTTGCCGGTGGCGTTCTGGGCCGGCAGCAGGGAGAACTCCGCGCCAGTGCCGGCGCCGATCGCCTTGACTGTTGCCTCGAAGGTGCGGCCCGGATAGGTGTCGACCACGATCTCGGCCTTCTGGCCGGTTTTCATATGGGTGAGCTGGGTTTCCTTGAAATTGGCATCGATCCAGGTGTCGCCGGTCTCGACCAGGGCAAACAAAGGCGTGCCGGAGCCGACATACTGACCGACCTTGAAGGAGGAGGCCTGGCTGATGACGCCGTCCGCCGGCGCCTTGACCGTGGTCTGCGCCAGATCGTAGGCGGCCTTGTCGCGCGCGGCGAGTGCCGCCATCACCGTCGGGTGCTTGTCGGTCTCGATATCGGGATTGCCGGCGAGAGCGGCCTTGGCGCTGATGATGCCCTGCTGGGCCACTGCCAGCTGTTGCCTCGCCTTGTCGAGATCGTTCTTGGCCTCGTCCAGCGAGGATTTGGCGTTGATGCCCTTCTGGGCAAGGTCGGCCGCGCGGTCATACTGCGACTGCGCATAGTCGACCTGGCTGGCGTCGGACTTCTCCTGCGCCATCGCCTGGCTGTAGGCCGCGCGCAACTGTTCGATGCCGACGCGTGCGACCGCAACCGCCGCGTCGGCCTGGCCCAACGCAATCCGGTAGGGCTCGGGATCAACGGCAAACAGCACATCGCCCTGCTTGACCAACTGGTTGTCCGAAATGTCGACCTGAACGATGCGGCCGGCCGTATTCGAGGCGATCGACACCTTGGCCTGCTGCAAATTGGCGTTCTCGGTCTCCTGGTAGCGGCCGCCGGTTACCCAGACATAGCCGCCGCCAATGGCCAGCGCCGCCGGCAGGACGACCATCAACAGCAAGCGACCGAGGCGGCGCGGCTTTTTCGGAGCCGGCGCGGGCTGCACCGGCGGAGTCACCGCGACAGGAGCGGCGGCTGGCTGTGCCGGCGCTTCGGCCTGTGCCGGCGCTTCCATTTCGAGCTCGGTCACATTCTCGTCTATCTTGGCTGCCGCGTTCATGCCGCTGCCCCTTCCGTACTCTTCAAAGACGACGTCTCGCCGTCGGCAAGGTTCTGCACGATGGTGTCCAACGCCCGGATCAGGACGCGGCGATCCTCCGGTGAAACGCCGACCAGCGATTCCTCATAGACCTCGCCGGCAAGGCTTTTGACGTCGGCATAGGCCGCATTCGCCTTGGCGGTCGGGAAGATCATGCGCACACGCCGGTCGGTCGCGTCGGGTCGGCGTTCGATCCAGCCGCCCTCCTCCATCCGGTCGACCAGACGCGAGACGCTGATCGGCTCGATTTCGAGCAGTTCGGCAAGCCGCGCCTGAGCCACGCCGGCCTCCTTGGCGACGCGAACCAGAAGCCGCCATTGCGCCGAGGACAGGCCAAGCCCGCTGGCGCGCGCCTCGAAGCGCTTGCGCATCAGGCGCTGCACGTCGTGGATCAAAAAGCCTAATCTATCGATGCCGTCGGAAACCATGAGCGGTATATATTATAAGCGTGCTTACCATTCAAGCGCCACCATTGTGCCAGGGCGAGCGAAGAGGGATGGCAGCCACACGAATGCGGTGATGTCTGGTGATCGCGGCGCGACCAATGACGACTGCGAATGACCGTCGCGACGATGAAGACGGCGCCATGGGCCTTTGCTGCGCGTCGGTTTCCCTCCCACGCCAATTCGCCGGACCCGACGGCGCACCGCCACTGTCAAGGCCGGTCGCCAAAACATCGGAAAATTTTCAGAAACTGATCGGGATTTCAGCCGCCAAAGCGCCGAATGAAAGCGTGCTGGTGAAACGGGCGGACTGACCCCGATCTGCGCCAAAGTGCTCCCCTCTCCCAGCCAGGATCATAGCCGGCTGCCGCGCTGTGTTCGGCGCCCATCGGGGAATTGCAAGCCACCGCCGCCTGACACGACAACGCATTGCTGGAAGCCACGACGGGAATGCCGTCGTGGCGGCCTCCTCAACACGCTAACCGAAAGGAAACGACCATGGACCCGTTCTTTGGAAAACTGCTCGTCCGTTTCAATGCCGGCTTTTTGATCCTTGCATCGGCCGGCGGGCTCGCCACCGACATTGCCGGCTCGTTCTTCGGCACCGGCGCCGAGGCCGCCCTGCTCGGCGATGCGCCGGGCGCCGGCATCGGCTTCATCGAGGCGCACGGCCTTGCCCTTATCATCGGGGTGACGTTCTGGCGCATCGCCTACGCCCGCACCTGGCACGCCTTCCTGGCTGCCGTGCACGCGCTGCTTGGAACCGCAAACCTCGCGTTCTGGCAGTTCTTCATCGCCGCCGACGTGCTCGTCGTCGGCTACGTCACAACTGCGGCGCACATCCTGTTCGTAGCTGCTCACCTGGCGGCATTGGCGGGCTCGGCCCGGCTTGCCGCTTCGTCCTCCCATTTAGACCTAAATCCACATCAGGAGAAACGAAAATGCCTATGAATTCTCAGAAGAAAATCCGCTCCGTGGCTGCCGCGCTGGCGATAGCATTCAGCGGTGTCGAGATCGTTGGCGCCAGCGTACCGGCGCTGTCGCTGGTCGGCGAGGCGCAGGCCCGCGTCGGTGCGCCCTGGACACCGCGCAGCGCAGCCGGCGTTGCCCGCCGCGCCACCGCATGGCGCGTGCTGCGCCACACCACGGCATGGGTCGCCAGGCTGCCGGCAGGCTGCGTGCGGACAAAGGTCAACGGCTTCGACGTCTGGCGTTGCGGCGGCACCTATTACCGCGCCTATCAGGGCCGTTACATCGTGGTCGTGGTCGATTGACCGGGCTCGGTCTCGCCGAGGGCAAGTCTGACGCCTTCGGCGAGATGCTCGGCATCGGCCTTGTTTTCGAACGGCACGCCGCGCAGCGCATAGTCGAGCGGCGAAAACGGATCGCCCTCCTCGATCAGGGCGATCTGCCGCCTTGCCTTCTCCATCTCGCCCAGCTGGGCATAGCAGGCCGCCAGCCGGGTGCGGATCCACGGCGCCGGACGCGTCGCCAGTTCCAGCGTTTCCGCCGCCCGCCGGTATTCGCCCATCATGTAGAGCGCCAGCGCGCGGTCGAACTGGTACCAGTGCGGGTGCAAGGGATCGATGCGAATGCCGCGCGCAAGCCATGTCATCGCTTCCAGCGGCCGGCCGCGCATGGTGAGCAGCATGCCCATCTGCTCGATGCAGTCGGCATCGTAAGGGTTGAGCTGCAGCGCGATGCGCATATGGTGTTCGGCGGCTTCGTGCTCGCGCATATAAAGCCGGATCAGCGATTGCACACGGTGCCCGGTCGGCTGGTCCGGCGACAGAGCCAGCCCCTTCTCGGAGAGGTCGCGTGCATTGCTCAAGACCGCATCGCTGGCGCGTCCGAACTCGCCATCCAGCGCCCGCACCAGACCGAGATATGTGTAGGCCAGCCCGTAATTCGGATCTTTGGCGATCGCGGCCTCGAACAAGGCCTCGGCGCTGCGCTGGTCGGTCTGCGCGGGATCGCGCAACATCGCGAAACCGCGCAGCAGAAGCTCATAGGCGGCAAGGCTGGTCACCGGCTTGCGTGACGCCTGCTCCAGGCCGGCATTGGTGACGCGGGTGACCAGCCGGCTGACGATCTGCTCGACGATTTCGCGCTCGATCGCGAACAGGCCGTCGCCCTGCGACTGGAAGCGGTCGCCCCAGAGCTGGCGGGCGGTGGCGATGTCGACGAGGCTGACGGCGACGACGACATGCTCGCCCTGGCGGCGCAGCGACCCCTCGACCAGATAGTCCGCGCCGATGCGGGCGCGAATCTCAGGCCATTCGGAACGTCCGAAGGACGCGAAGGAAAAGCTGGAGTTGCGCGCTAGAACAGTAACTGTGCCGAAGCGCGCAACGCCATTGATGAGATCCTCGGCAAAGCCATCGACCATGGCTTCATCGGCCGGATCGCCGCTTTCATTGCGGAAGCGCACCACGGCCACCACCGGCTGGGCGCCGATCTCGGGCGCGGTCTGCGCCTCGGCGGCAAGCATGTAGCCGCGCCTGGACACGGTGCGCACCATGTCGTCGCCCAGCACCTTACGGATCTCTCGCACCGACTGGGTGAGCGAATCCTCGGTGACGTAGACGCCCGGCCACACCACATCCATCAGCTCGGATTTCGGAACGACGCGGCCCATGTTGCGGGCAAGATGCGACAGCAGCGCATAGGCCTTGGGGCGCAGGAACAGCGGCTCGTTGACACCGCGCAGCGTGCCCATGGCGAGATCGAGCGTGAACCCGCCAAACCGGAAAGGCTGATCGGCAGCCGTCGCTGTCATCGGGAAACCCCTCCCCCTGACACTGAAACGCGCCGCTTCGATTCCACAACGGCGCGGCTTGGTCGAAGCGCATTATTGCGCAGTGCGCAATTTCGATCAAACTGGCCGTCGGCCAGAGGGATAAATGTCACCCCGCCAAATGTGAGGAGCCCATGAACCCGACCGAGAAAGCGCTGTGGTTCGTCGAAAGCCATCTGCCGGAAGCGATCTCGCTTGAGGACGTCGCAGAAAGCAGCGGCGTGTCGCGCTTTCACGTGACGCGCGCCTTTGGCGCCGCCACCGGCCGTTCGGTGATGGGCTATATGCGCGCGCGTCGGTTGACGGAAGTGGCGCGCAAACTGGCCGGCGGCGCGCCCGACATCCTCGCGGTCGCGCTCGATGCCGGCTACGCCTCGCATGAGGCCTTCACCCGCGCCTTCCGCGACCAGTTCGGCACTACGCCGGAACTGGTGCGCGCGCAGGGCAGCCTCAAAAACCTCGACCTCGTGGAGCCGATCCTGATGGACCAGTCCTTCCTTGCCTCACTGCCGCCACCGCGCTTCGAGACCGGCCGGCCCTTTCTCATCGCCGGCCTCGGCGAGCGCTACAGCTGCGAAACCAGCGCCGCCATTCCGATGAGTGGCAGCGCTTCGGCCCCTATATCGGCAACATTCCGGGCGAGATGGGTGATGTCGCCTATGGCGTCTGCGTCAACGGCGACGATGCCGGCAATTTCGATTACATCGCCGGGGTCGAAGTCCTGGATTTCTCCGACCTGCCGAAGGAGCTTTCCCGCGTGCGGGTGCCGGCGCAGAGATACGCCGTCTTCACCCATGCCGAGCACATCTCGACCATCCGCCGCACCGTCAACACAATCTGGAACAAATGGCTGCCGGCGTCCGGGCACGAGATCGCGGATGGCCCCGAATTCGAGCGCTACGGGACGGAGTTCGATCCGCGCAGCGGCAATGGCGGGCTGGAGATCTGGATCCCGGTCAAGGCCTAGAACCGCTACAGCTCCAGATTCCAGTTCTGGCCGACCAGATCCTTGCCGAAGGCGTGGTGGCGCTCTTCGTCGACCAGCTTGAAGCCTGCATTTTCATAGATGTGGCGGGCTGCGGTCAGGATGTCGTTGGTCCATAGGGTCAGCGTCTTGTAGCCCTTGGCGCGGGCGAAGCCGATGCACTCCTCGACCAGCCGTTTGCCGATCCCAAGGCCCCGCGCCGAAGGCTCGACATAGAGCAGGCGAAGTTTGGCCACGTCGTCGGATTTGCGCACGACGAAGACCGAGCCGACCACCTCGCCTTGCCGTTCGGCGATCCAACTGCGCTCCCATCTGGCATCGAAGGATTTGACGAAGGCGCCAAGGATTTCGGCGACCAGCGCCTCATAGGTCTCGTCCCAACCATATTCCTCCGCATAGAGCTGTCCCTGGCGGTGGACAATCCAGCCGATGTCGCCGACCTGCAGTGGGCGCAGCATGTAGGGGACTTTGGGCTCGTCATCCTCGCCCAGCAGGCGCTGCACTGTCTGCATGGCCTTGACCAGCCGGTCCTGTTCGGCAGGCGGGAGCCGCTCCAGCAAGGCCGCGACCTGGTCATGCGAATCCTGGTTCAGCGGCTCGAAGGCCTCTCGCCCCGCCGGCGTCAGCGTGATCGACGATTGCCGCGCGTCCGACGCAAGCGCCGTTCGCGAAATCAGCTGCAAGTGCTCGAACTTCTTTAGCAGCCGGCTGACATAGCCGGCGTCGAGGCCGAGATCGCGAATGAGGTCGGTGGCGGTCAGCCCATCGCGGTTCGCCAGTTCATAGAGCACCCGCGCCTCGGTCAGCGAGAAGGCGCTTTTCAGCAGGCCTTCGTCGAGCAGGCCGATCTGGCGGGTGTAGAAGCGGTTGAAAGCCCGCACCGCGTCGATGCGTTCCTTGCCGGGTTGATGATGGATCGTCATTGGCAGTCTCCTGCCTCAGCACGATCAACCATTTATTTGACTTAGTCAAGTATCTCCGAACAGCCGGCTGGAGGCTCACGCATCGTGTCTTCGGGAAGAGTGGTCAGGCGAGAGCGCGGCGGCGCCGTGAGACCAGGATGAACAGGCCAAGTAGCACGATACTGGCGGCGGCGCTGACGGCGGCGAATTCCGGTACCGGCCGAAAATCCTTGCCGTCGATGAGCAGCGATGCCGCGATCGGACCGATCGCGAGCCCGAAGAGCTGGGCTGCCGGTATCAGGAGCACCGCGGTGCGCGTCTCGTCGGCGGTGATCGCCAGCCGGATCTGGTAGGGCACGATGAACAGAAGGATGAAGCCCATGACCAGGGCGGCGATCCAGAAAACCGTCAGGCCGGGGCTACTGGCGAGCACCACCGAGCTGACGACCGCGGCAATGCCGATCGCCGCTACGGCGAAGCGATAATCGATGCGCGCCTCGAAGACAGTTGCCGTCATCGCGCCCAGGACCTGCAGCGCGAGGCTGGTCGAGACGATCAGGCCGACGGTTCGGCCGTCGATCCCGTATTGTGCGCCGAGCGGCTCGAGAAAAGCCCAGACCGAGCCGAAGAACATGAAGTAGCAGAAGACGCACAGCAAAGCGGTGAGCGAAGGAACGGTCAGCGCATTGCTGAACTGTTCCTCCTTGGGGAGGTCGGCATAGTCTGCCGGGACCAGGAAGGCGACCGCGACCGAAGCGATGCAGACGACGGCAAGGACGATGAAGCCTCCAGCCGATCCGGCGGCCGGGATCACGTAAAGCGCCAGCAGCAACGCAAGCGCGCATTGCGCCAGGGTCTGGATGGTAACGAAATAGCCGCCGATACGCTCGGCCCGGCGCGAGCGGGCGATCAGTTCGGTGGCGACCGCCACCAAGCCGCCTTCGGCGAGGCCGGCCATGGCGCGGGCGCCGATCAGCGAGTTCGGGCTGACCGCAAAGGCGGTTGCCCAGTTCGCCAACGCCAGCAGGACCAGAAGGATTGCACTCTTCCAGCGCATATTGTGCGCCGACAGCATCATCGCGATGACCGCCGAGCCGATGCCGATGGCAATCATTTCGGCCGTGGCGACCAGAGCGAGCTCATCGCCGCTGACATGTCCTTCGGTGTAGAGCGCCCCGAGCAGCACCGGCTGCAGTCCGAGGATGAGCAGGCCGACCGAGCCTATCCATAGCGCCGAGGCCAGCTGCGCGGCGGTCGGGTTGCCGACCAGCCAGTCGCCATTTCCGGCATCGACGTTGCGAACAGAAGTCACGGGCGCCTCCCAACGTCCTTGCCTGACGGTGAAAAAACTGACAATCTGTCAGTATTTAGAAACTGATACTCGATCATATTCGTTTGTCAATCATTAGTGAGGCTCGGCGTTCAGCAAGGCTGGGGATCGAATGGTCTTGGCGATCGAGAGGGTGGCGACATGAACGAAGCAGGGAGAACGGCGACCGAACCGAGGCGCAGGCCGAAGCAGGAGCGCAGCCGCGAGCGCATCGACGCCATCCTGTCGACGACCATGCGGCTGATCGGCGAAAAGGGCATCGACGCCGTCACAATGAAGGAAGTCGGCGCGCTGGCCGGCGGGCCGATCGCCACCGTCTATCATTACTTCCCCAACAAGTCGGCGATCCTGGCGATGCTCTACGAACGGTTCTCCGAGGTGAGCCGCGCGCGCCTTGCCGCGATCGTTGCAGACATCGGCGGACTGGGCGACGTCATCGCCGCCGCCGACAGGCTGCTCGACGATTACTACGAACGCGTCGCCGGCGACCCGGCCATCCAGGACTTGCAGAACGCCATCCAGGCCGACAAGGCGCTGCAAAATCTCGATATCGCCGAAACCCGGCGTCAGGCGAGGATGTTCTGTGACCATGTCGAGGCGTTTCTCGCGCCGGAGCGACACGAAGAGTTCGGGCGCATGGTTTTCCTGATCTTCCAGCTTGCCGGAGGAGTCGTGCGCATGGCGCTGACCCAGGATGAAGCGGAAAGCCGCCATACGATCGAGGACTACCGGTCGATCATCCATACGCAGTTGCGGTTGTTTCTTTAGGCGAGCAGTACCGCCTACGGCACCCGACGCATGAGGCCTTCGAAGCCGTCGGCCAGGTGCGCAGCGCCAGCCGCAAACATTTTCACCAGATTCTTGGGACGGCCCGGCGTCTTGTTGGCATCGAGCAAGACCGCCCTGCCCTCATGCATGACGAAATCGAATTTGCCATAGTCGAAGCCGAGTTCGCGTCGTCGCTCGCGGATCTCGTCGGGAACAGGGACAGGCTCACGGCGGATCGTCTCGGATGCCTTGACCAGACTGTTTGGCGAGATGTAGCGGGTGCAACGCTCGCTCTCTCCGCAAAACACCCAGAACCGCATTGCAAAGCCATCGGGTTCCCGTTCGGCAACGAACTTTTCCACGACCAGATCGTCATCGCCGAAGACTCCATCCGGGACGTCGCCAAGAGACCCGTAGAGCTTATAGGGCTGCAGCCCGCGCACGTCCGGAAAAGGTAGCTGCTTGCCCGCGCGTCTGGATCGCCGGTTGAGGAACGTCTCCGGAATGCCCTGATTGTTGAGATTGGTTTTCACGATCACAGCGCCCTGCCAGGGGTCGTCATGCTCCAGCAACGCGCCGCTGACCCTTCGCTTGGAGATGTCGGCCGTTGCAAGATTGAGGCAGAATGGAAAGCCCCGTGCATAGTCGAGATAGTCGGTTGGCGTGACCGTCGCATCGACATGCAGGACCGCGATGTCGGCATCGTGCGTCCTGGCCGGACCTGGCTGGATCCGAACCGAATGGCCGCGCTTTTTCAGGTCTTCGAGAACATCGAAAAGCATGTACGGGCTCGATCTGCGCAGCAAGAGGTTGCGGCCGCTCTGGAACCGGTCGTGCTCATGCATTACGACGACAATACGTGCCACAGCTGGCCTTTTGATTTTCTGCAATTTTCTATTAAGCGGCTGCGACCGCCAAAAGCCAGAACTCTCAGGCCCCAAAGGCAGCATGACAAATCATTGGGACAATTATCACCGCCATTGGCGGCTCCTGGACGCACCGCTTCGGCCGACACCGGAAATCGTTGAAATCTTCGAGCGTGAACTTGATCTGGTGGGAGCCGATGTCCTGCTCCTGGGGGTGACGCCGGAACTCGCCGTGCTCGGCAGATCAATGCTGGCAATCGACCAATCGGCGGCCATGATCTCGGGCGTGTGGGCTGGCGACAACGTCTCGCACAGGGCGATGGCCGGAAACTGGCTGGATCTGCCCGTTGCCGGGGCCAGTACCGAGGCCGTGATTGGCGACGGCTGCCTGTCCGCCGTCGCTTCGAAGGCGGCACGCAATCGCCTGCACGGCGAAATCGCCAGGGTCCTGAAGCCCGGTGGGCGTGCGGCGATCCGCGTTTTCGCGGCCCCGGAAACGCCCGAGGAACTGGCCAGCATTGAAGCCCAGGTGCTGACCGGCGCGATGGGGAATTTCCATGCGCTCAAATGGCGGATCGCGATGGCGTGCACCACGGCCGGCCCGGATTTCGCCATCAAGGTGCGGGCAATCCGCGACACATTCGACGGCCTGTTCCCCGACCGCGAGGCCCTTGCCGCGCGGACGGGTTGGAGCATGGCGTCGATCAACACGATCGACGTCTATGCCGGCTCCGACATAAGCTACAGCTTCGCAACGCTGGCCACACTGGTCGACGAGGCGAGTGCGTGGTTCGGCGAAGTGCGCGTCGTGCCGAGCGGCGCCTATCCGCTGGCGGAGCGATGCCCTCTGCTGGTGCTTCGATCGCCGAGGGGTCGCTAGGCTTCCCGTCGGACCAAGGCAGGGCTCAAATTTGAGGAAATTGAGCCCACCGTTCGCCTTGACTCTCGCAAGCCACGCGCCTATTTCAGCGCCACGTTAGCACTCGCCTTGGGTGAGTGCTAACTGATATCCGGCATCGCCGGATGGAGGAACTGTTCTCACCGTTCTCATTCGAGGAAGAAAAAATGGCAAAGTCGAAGTTCCGCCCGCTTCATGACCGCGTGGTCGTACGCCGGGTCGAATCCGAATCCAAGACCGCCGGCGGGATCATCATCCCGGATACGGCAAAGG